>JAGLUC010000145.1 GCA_023134955.1 Methylococcales bacterium
TAGTACCTCTTAAGTAAGTGCCATTAGGGTCAGAGCCCTTTGTGATACTGGTTTTTGAAAAGCCACCTAATACCACATCAACCAATTGATTTTTAAGTCAAAAAATACAAAACCAACCATACCGAGTAGATATAAATATTTTTTGTAAGATTTAGATGCTGATAACGACTTATTGATTCAATTATTAACTGGATAATTAAGGAACACATGAGCTATCAAATTGGCGATAACATTAGCGAACTTAGTTTACCCTGTATAGACGGAAGTCAATTTACTTTAGATCAAGCGCAGGGCAAACGATATATGCTTTCATTTATGCGGTTTTCCGCCTGTCCTTTTTGTCAATTAAGAATTCATCAATTAATTTCCCACTGGCAGGAACTGGATAAAAACTTTACCGTAATTGCAGTTTTTGATTCACCATTGGAGGATTTACAAAAACATACCAATAACGAACTTGCTCCGTTTCCAATACTCGCTGATGAGCACTATTTTTATTACCAGGAATTTGCAGTTAAACAATCAATATCTGGTATGTTTAAAGCAATGATTTTCAGGATGCCGACTTTACTATATGCGATGATAGGCAAACGCTATTTTCCTTCTTCAATAAAAGGGAAAGTGACAACGCTACCTGCTGATTTTCTGGTCGATGAAAATGGAATAATTGAGTCAATTTACCATGCAAAGGATAGTGGGGATCATATCCCGTTTGATCGCGTGAAGGCCTTTGCTTCTCGCCCGATAAACTGAATGATAGGAAGGAGATAACAGTGAAACAATTTTCATTATTTATAATACTGCTATTAACCCTAAGTATATCGTGGGGCTATTTTTCTGAAAATTCAGATAAATCAGAGGTTAAGAAGCTGGTACTAACAGGTTCAAGCACGGTTGCTCCACTGCTTGCCGAAATAGCCAAGCGTTTTGAATCGCTAAATCCTAATGTAAGAATTGATGTGCAGACTGGGGGATCATCACGGGGAATTAATGATGTTCGAGCCAGAGTGAGTGATATTGGAATGGCTTCACGCTCACTGAGACTGAGTGAATCAGAACTATTCAGTTTTAATATCGCTTTGGATGGTATCAGTATTATTGTTAATAACACTAATCCAGTTACATCGTTAGATAAACAACAAATTATAGATATTTATAAGGGTAAGATTGTTAACTGGCAACAATTAGGGGGGCAGGATGCCACGATTATTGTTGTCAATAAAGCAGAGGGACGTTCAACACTGGAATTATTTTTGCACTATTTTGGTTTGCAAAATACAGAGCTAAAACCCCATGTGATTATTGGTGACAATCAACAAGGTATAAAAACAGTTGCTGGTAATCCACATGCAATAGGCTATGTCTCTGTGGGTTCTGCTGAATATGAAGCCGGTCATCAGGTAGCGATTAAACTATTACCACTAGATGGCATTATAGCTTCGGTTGAGAATGTGCGTAATCAGACATTTCCTTTATCCAGGCCCTTAAACTTGATTACTCAACAACAGCCCACGGGCATTATTAAAGACTTTATTGCCTATGCAAGTTCTGAGCAAGTTGCTGACCTTATCAAGTCACAATATTTTGTCCCTGTCGCGCACTGATCAACACTTAGTCGTTGGGCTACGATTATGCGCACTGCTGGTTGCCAGTATTGTTTTACTGGTTTTTTTGTTTTTGCTGACTGAATCCTGGCCGATACTAAATCATATTTCCTGGTCACGTTTTTTTACTGATCATTCGTGGCATCCAGTGCAAGGTTTTTACAATATCACCCCCATGTTATCAGCAACATTGCTGACGACTTTAGGGGCATTGATACTGGCGACTCCATTGGGTATTGCATCAGCTTTATTTAGCCGTTATTACGCTCCATCATTTGTCGCGACCTGGTATCGCCGTCTAATTGAATTATTAGCAGGTATTCCTTCTGTGGTTTATGGCTTTTGGGGCTTGACAACCCTGGCTCCTTTAATTGCAAACCTGCATCCACCAGGCGTTAGTTTATTTACTGCAATTTTAGTGCTTGCCTTAATGATTTTACCAACCATTGCCTTAACTGTGGAGGCAGCTCTTATTAGTGTACCTAATGCTTATCATAGTGGAGCCGTAGCTTTAGGGATGTCTCGTTGGAGCATGATTATAGCTATTGTTTTACCTGCGGCTCAGTCGGGTATAGTCTCAGGCATTATGTTAGGTGCGAGTCGGGCAATTGGTGAGACTATGGCTGTTTTGATGGTGGCAGGCAATGTGGTGCAACATCCACACAGCGTGTTTGATTCAGTACGTACCTTGACCGCAAATATTGCTTTAGAAATGGCTTACGCCATGGGAGATCACCGTGCGGCATTATTTGTATCAGGATTAGCATTAATGATAATGGTGTTGGGTTTTATTAGTCTAGCCGAATTATTTAAGTGGAAGTCGTCCTATGCTTAAAAATAAATTAGCTACTTTGTTAATCTATTTAGTTGCTGTTTTAATAACAGTCACCTTTATTTGCATACTCGCAGACATTATTATTCATGGATTTAGTCAAATATCCTGGGGTTATCTGACTGAATCCCCCAGTGATGCTGGACGAGCTGGGGGAATAGCCCCGATTATAGTATCAACAGCATTAATTGTGTTTTTGGCAATAATAATTGCTGCTCCTCTAGGACTAGCAACTGCCATTTTATTGACTGAGTTTGCTCAACAGAAAACCATCTTTGCAGGTTTTGTCGAACGCTGTTTAGATGTCTTAGCTAGTGTACCATCCATAGTTTTTGGCCTGTTTGGAAATGCTTTTTTTAGCCTTTATTTAGGCTTGGGGTTTTCTATCTTATCGGGCGGACTGACATTAGCTTGTATGGTTTTACCCATTTTAATTCGTACCGCTGTCGAAGGTTTACGTGCTACACCTGATGACTATCGCTTCTCAGCCGCTGCATTAGGGATAACACGCACGACTGCCTTGGTACATTTATTACTGCCCACCGCCATGCCTGCTATTGTTGCAGGTTTAATACTAGGCATTGGACGGGCAATGGCAGAGACAGCGGCGTTAATATTTACCAGCGGTTATGTCGACCGTATGCCTGATTCAGTATTTGATTCGGGACGCTCTCTATCAATACATATTTACGATCTTTCCATGAATGTCGCAGGTGGTGACAGCAAGGCCCATGCAGCAGCATTAGTGTTAATTGTGATGTTGTTAATCATTAATGCTATATCCATGGGTTTAGCTAAACACTGGCAAAAAAACAGAATAATAAGCAATGAAATCATTATTTAATCCAATAAACCACTCCCCTCAAAATGATATAGACAGGGTAGAGCGAATTGCTGAGCCCAATAGTGCCTATACTTTAGGGCCACTGGAATCAGGCTCACCTTGTTGCGATCCTGAACCTATTCTCAGTATTAAAAACCTCTCATTACATTATGCTGAAAAAATGGCATTGGATAATGTGTCATTAGATATTTATCAAGGCTGTATTACTGCACTTATAGGCCCCTCTGGCTGTGGAAAAACCAGTTTTTTATCGGCTCTAAATCGCTTAACCGATATGATTGCTAGTTGTCGAGTATCGGGAGAAATTAGCTTTAATAATATTAACGTGTTTGATTCGGCACTAAATGTACAGCATTTACGCCGTGACATAGGGATGATTTTTCAAAAGCCAGTACCGTTTCCTTTATCAATTCGGCGTAATATTGAGCTGCCTTTACGTGAGCATGGAATGCACAGACAAACTGAATTAGATGAACGTGTGAAACAAGTTTTAAACGATGTGGGTTTATGGCAAGAAGTTAAACACCGCTTAAATTCACCCGCACAAGCTTTATCAGGCGGACAGCAGCAACGTCTATGTATTGCCAGAGCACTGGCCTTAAAACCAAAAATACTATTAATGGATGAACCCTGTAGTGCGTTAGACCCTATATCATCAGGGGTTGTAGAAGACCTGATTCAAAGTTTACGAGGACTTTATACGGTAGTGATTGTCACCCATAACCTGGCTCAAGCGCGACGTATTGCAAATTATGCAGGGTTTTTCTGGGTTAAAGATCGTGCGGGCAGTTTGATTGAATTTGGTAAATGTCAGCAAATTTTTGAAGCACCACAACATGAATTAACGGCTGCTTATATTAATGGCAGTAGAGGTTAATACCTTTAGTTTAATGGCGTGTTTTGTAGAGCTTATCAAACCAAAGTTGAAGCAACACTAGATGTAAAATTATTTAATTTTTAAAGGAGCATACCATGCCAAAATGTTATCAATCCATTGTCGTTAATGCGCCTATAACAACAGTCTGGGATACTATCAAAGACTTCCACGACATATCTTGGGCTAGTCAGGTTCTTGAGAAATGTGAAGCAATGGGAGAGCTTAGTGGAACTAAAGTCGGTGCCAAGCGCATATTAAATGAAGCTTTTCATGAAACATTGCTGGAATTAAATGAACAGAACACAGAATACGTTATTCTATTGATGATGGTCCATCCCCTGTTTCTGCCGATGAAGTTAGCAATTATATAGGTCAGATACAACTCAAACCTATTACTTTAAATAATGCAACTTTTGTAGAATGGAGTTCAACTTGGGAATCTAGTTCTGAGGAAGCCCGTGATTTTTGTCATCAAATTTATGTCGCTTTGTTGAAGGCATTAAAAGAGCAGGTACAGGAATGATGAATGCTCGACCCTCTAATTTAACAGGCATCAACCGTGAAAGATGCGCTTCCTATCGTCAGCACACCCTATGCTATCATCTTAACTTCACGACATTGAGGACAGAGGCTTTAAATGTTTAATTTCTTGTATTAAAGGCTCAGCTTTTTTTGCAGGAAAATGTAGACTGTCCGTTCACCTCAGGTAAAATCAAAATCCTCCAGTTTTCCTACCCTTTTCTAAAATTG
>JAGLUC010000146.1 GCA_023134955.1 Methylococcales bacterium
AATTAGGCTATGTCACCGTTAAGTGCAGAAAATATAATTAATGCTTTGCAACAATTGATATGCTGCTAGTCAATTAATATTATTAGCTTCTTTGTTTGATCCACTCGGTGCAGGCCTGAATAATTTCTTCAAATATTGATTGTTCTGTACGCTTAATACGCTTTAGAAGCTTAAATGAGTGATCAGCGCCTTCAATAATATGTAAAGTAGCTGGGGGTGATAATGTTTCTAATAGCGGTTTAAAGACATCCAGTCTACATAGTGAATCTCTGCTACCTTGAAAAAATAACATAGGCTCGTGAATAACTTTCAAATGGTCAAAACGAGGTTTATCTGATTTTCCTGGGGCATGTAGTGGGTAAGCAAACAAGATAATACCCGCATACAAGTCTTCTTTCGCGGCCAATATCGTTGCATATCGACCGCCCATACTAAAACCAGAAAGAAAAATCTGTTTACGCTTAACCCCTGTTTTTTCTATTACTGCATTAATTACTTTTTGCCAGGTCTCTTCTAATACATGAGGTGTATTAGGGGCTTTTAAGCCTAACTCCATATAAGGAAAGTTAAACTTAACGGTCAAAATATTATTTTCTGCAATCCCTTGGTGTATCAGACTTAGTGAGTTAGAGTTCATATCGCGCCTGGCTCCATGTGCAATAATTAACACAGAAGTATAGTGCTCAGGAATTAGCCATACAGAGGATATATCGGCTTTTTTGGTGATGGTAATTGTATGGTGTTCAGTTTTCATAATTTTTTGCAAAACCTGTTTGATGCAATACTTCAGAGCAGACTAATTGAGTATAGTAGCAAATTATTGTCTTAATTTAAGGTATTTGGGTGTTCCAATAAAATAGCTTGACGAAAAGTAAATAAGTTATCATAATACTCTGTTCCTTGGAGCGGTAGTTCAGTTGGTTAGAATACCGGCCTGTCACGCCGGGGGTCGCGGGTTCGAGTCCCGTCCGCTCCGCCAGTTTTTTTACTGGTAAGACCTCATAAAAGATAAAAAGTCAAAGTTTTTATTGGTTTTTTGTAGCTATTCAGCGTCTTTGATCAATTCAGTTTGTAGCGTCCGTTTCTACATATATCAGAATTTTTTACTTTACCACATAAGATTAATTTTTCTGTAGCTCTTGATTCTTCATAGCCTTATTTATTTCATGACCGCGTGAAGTATATATCGTTGCCAAATGGTTTTAAAAGTTTCTGTCAGTGTCGGGTCATTATTTTTAACACGAAAACTAATATCATCGACTGAAAACCAATCCCCTTCATCAATTTCATCTGTATTTAGGGTAAAAGGCTCGTTATGCACACATTGATAAACCTGGATAAATTCCATGCCTAGTTGCACAGTTGGGGATAGTTTAAATAATAATTGCAATGTGCTCGCAATGTTAATGCCTAATTCTTCCTTTGTTTCTCTAATTGCGCTAACTGTATATTCTTCACCTTTATCGACATGACCAGCGGCAGATGTATCCCATAAACCTTTATTAAGGTCTTTTTTCATAGACCTTTTTTGTAGAAATAACTCACCTTGTTGATTAAAGACTAAGATATGCACGGCACGGTGACGTAAACCAGAGGCATGAATTATATGCCGGGCCTGGGTATCAATAACCAGATCATTTTCATCAACAACAGAGAGTAATTCAGTATTCATATTTAGAGTAGAGTCCTAAGCTTATGTGGTGTAATGTACACGGTATTAAATCATAGTAAAGCATATTACACGATGGCAAGAAGAAGCGAGCATAGTCAGGAAGAAATAAAGCAAATGGTATTAAATGTAGCAGAAACCATTGTTGATGAAGAAGGATTTTCTGAATTAAAAGTACGTAAAATTGCAATGGAGATTGGTTATACCGTTGGTAGTATTTATATGGTATTTGAAAATATGGCGGATTTGATCATGCATGTCAAAGGTCAGACATTAGATGATATTGCCCTGCAATTACAACAGCAGGTTAATGATGGCAATGCTGAACAAATAATACAGGATATAGCAACGACCTACCTAAGTTACGCCAATGAAAATATTAATCGCTGGCGTATGATTTTTGAACATCAATTGGCAGAAAATGAACTCGTTCCTGATTGGTATCAGCGCAAAGTAGATACTGTTTTCGCTTTGGTGGAAATTCAATTTCAACAACTGTCTTCAAAACATGATGAACAACAAAGCAAGCAAGCAGCCAGAGCTTTATGGGGCGGCGTGCATGGTGTTTGCATCTTATCTTTAACGGGTAAGTTAGATTTAGTGGGTGTCGGTAATATTGAAGAGACGGTTGTGTTATTGGTAGAAAATTTCATTAAGGGCTGGAAAGCTGATTAATAACAATGAAAAGGAAGTGATATAGAAATGGAAATAGTCATCATTATTTTGTTGATAGCGATAGCAATGGTTTATTATTTCTCTAGTAAAGCATCTATTTTGCGTATAACTGAAGATAAAATTCAAAAAGAATTAGAAAAAAAACTGCCTGTTAGCAAAACTTATTTATTAATTTTTAAGGTGACTTTAGATAAGCCCAGAGTGATACTGAGCAGTGCTAATGAAAAAGTAAACATGGGTCTGAATGCCATTTTAAGTATTAAGATGGGTAAAGACGCTCAGTTTTTAAGTGGGTCTATTGATGTTTCTGCCGGGATAAAATATGTTGCAGAGACTGGCACCTTTTTTTTGACTGACCCTGGTATTGAAGCGCTTAATATATCGGGGATTCCAGAAAAATATATGCAGAAGGTGAACACGGTTATCAATAAATCCTTATCTGATTATTATGCTGAGCACCCTATATACACTTTAAACACAGGTGATATAAAGCAGAAAACAGCCAAGCTATTGCTTAAAAGCATTGTTGTTGAGGATAAGAGGATTGTTGTTCGATTGGGACGTTAATTGCTCTATGGTAATCACTATTCAGTATTCTTTGGAAGATGCAAAGAAACTAAAAAAGTAGCAATAAAGACTAAACTACCTAATCCCATTAATGCCGTAGTGGGATTAACTTGATGGGAGGCAGCAAAAGTATAACTGCCAACTGCAATTAACATCGCTACATTCTGGAAAAAACCCTGCATAGCAACTGCGCTACCACTGCCAATACTGTGTTGTCCTAATTCTTGTAAAGCAGCATTAATGGGGACGATAAACATACCACCCGTCATACCGATGGCAAATAGTGTGGCTCTTGCTGTCCACACTGTATCCATAAAACTTAAAGTAATAATAAACAGAGCCATTAAATAGGCTGGGATTCTGGCGCGGCTTAAAAAATCTAAAGGAATTAACCGAGGAACCAGGGCAGACCCAACAATAATGCCAATTGCTAAAAACAAAGTAAGCTCAGCAATATCACTAGCATTTTGAGTCATTAGCACAACAGGTGCCCAGGCAATGATAATTACGCGAACAGTTGCGGCAGTTGCCCAAAATAGTGAGGCACCTAAAACCGCAAAGCGTGATCTAGGTGTGGTAAAAAACAAATGAATTTGCTGATAAAAAAGGAAAACTTTAGACCCCGGTTCTGCTTTTCTGCTAACGGTTCTGGGTAATAATAAGCTAACACATGCGGAAATGATAAAAATGACAACAACACCTGTTAAAGCCCATTGAATGGAATAATCGGCTACTTTAGCACCCACAACCATGCCCAATAAAATGGCTAAAATAGTAGAACCTTCAATCCAGCTATTGGCTTTAACTAATAATTCTTTTTCTGCAAGCTCGGGCAATATGCCATATTTTGCTGGACTGTATATAGCTGCACCAGCACCGACTAAGCAGTAAGCAATAAGAGGTTCTATATTTAATAACAACAATCCAGCCCCCAATGCTTTAATTAAATTAGCAATAATTAACACACGGGGTTTAGCATGAGTATCTGCAAAAGAACCTACCCAGGGCGCAAGTAACACAAAGGCAATTAAAAACACGCTTTGTAATGCGGGGACGTACCAACTGGCTAATTGTGCAGACTGCATGACCAGTGCGATGACTGTAAATAAAATCGCATTATCAGCAAAAGCGGATAAAAACTGGGCAATTAATAGTGGGTAGATTTGTTTGTTCATGTTTTTTGTTTGCTGTTCAGGTGAGCCGATAAAAAATATTTTTTATATTTATCTTTATAGAAAAATTTGATGTTATCTGAGCCTTTTAAGCTATCCTTTTTTACATCAAATAAGCTTGTCGCTCAATGGACATTTTTAATAATTCATGATTGATATTTTGTACTCAAAAGAATTGTCAATGAGTGAAAGCTTTGTGATGTTCTATTAACCGTTCCGAAAGTAGTCGCAGTAATAAAAAAGTAGCCCGTATGAAGTTTAC
>JAGLUC010000147.1 GCA_023134955.1 Methylococcales bacterium
TGTGTTGGACCATCAGGCCCTACTAAACCCGCTCTATCTAAAGCAAACAACACATCTAAATCTTGTACTGCTACATCATGAATCAATTGGTCATAAGCGCGTTGTAAAAAGGTGGAATAAATTGCAACAACTGGCTTAGCTCCTTGACAAGCTTGACCTGCCGCCAAGGTGACAGCATGTTGTTCAGCAATTGCTACATCAAAATAGCGATCAGGGAAACGCTCAGAAAACTGCACTAAGCCAGAACCCTCACGCATAGCTGGGGTAATACCTAACAAACGAGAATCCTTCTCAGCCATATCGCATAACCAGCTGCCAAATACTTGGGTATAAGTTGGATGTGGGGAGGGAGCAGACTTAGGCAAAGAGTCTTTGCTAGGGTCAAAAGCTGGAACCCCATGATAAGCCAATGGGTCATTCTCAGCAGGTGCATAGCCTTTACCTTTCTTAGTTACAACATGTAAAAAGACAGGGCCTGATAAATCCTTAATATTATCCAAGGTATCTACTAGCATATCAGTATCATGACCATCAATCGGGCCAATGTAATTAAAGCCCAGTTCTTCAAATAAAGTCCCTGGTACTATCATACCTTTTACATGTTCTTCAGTTTTTTTAGCCAACTCCCATACCGAAGGCATACTGCTCAAAACTTTTTTACTTTCTTCACGCATAGAGGAATAGAGTTTACTGGAAATAACCCGGGTAAAATAATTATTCATTGCCCCTACATTAGGCGAGATAGCCATGTCGTTATCATTTAAGATAACCAGCAGGTTTGCATCCAATGCTCCTGCATGATTCATTGCCTCAAATGCCATACCGCCCGTGATACTGCCGTCACCAATAATCGCTACCATGCGTTTATCTTCACCACGCAGTTGAGATGCAATTGCCATTCCCAAAGCGGCACTAATCGAAGTGCTGGAATGACCAACACCAAAGGCATCATATTCACTTTCTTTACGATTAGGAAAAGCACAAATACCATTCTTAGCCCGAATGGTTGGCATTTTCTCTTTACGCCCGGTCAGAATCTTATGCGGATAAGCCTGATGCCCCACATCCCATACCAATTGATCTTCAGGGGTATTGAACACATAATGCAAAGCCACGGTCAGCTCCACAGTGCCTAAACCCGCAGAGAAATGGCCGCCAGACAGGCTGACGGTGTGAGTTAAATACTCACGTAACTCTTTTGATAAGTCTTTCAATTGCGCTTTATCAAGCTTACGTACATCAGCAGGTAGGTTGATATTATTTAGCAGTGGGTAGTCTTTTGATAATGTCATAATGTTATGAATTACTTGTTTTTATTTTTAATAGCATGGCTGGCAAGGTTTTTACCTAAGTCCCAAATTGAACCAGGTATTTGGTGAGTATCTCCAATAGCCTGATCAAAGGAGTTAACAATCCAGTCTCTGTCTTTCTGATTTAAATTTAATGGTGGTAGAAGTTTAACTACATTCATACCGTGACCCGCTACTTGAGTGAGTATGTGGTGCTCCTTGAATAATGGAATGGTGACCATTTGGCAGAATAGTCCTTTGTTTGCAGCTTCTAACATCGTCCAGGCCGCTTTTAACTTCAAGCTTTTTGGTGACTGAAATTCAACCGCAACCATTAAGCCTTTGCCACGCGCTTCTTTGAGGAATTCATATTGACTAGCCATAGTATTAATACTATCAATAATATCTGCACCGACTTTTGCACTATTTTCGACTAGTTTTTCATCTTCCATAACTTGTAAAGTAGCGAGTCCTGCCGCCATTGCCATGTTGTTTTTAGAAAATGTAGAGCCATGTACAACGGCTCTATCCATGCGATTAAACACAGTATCCATGATTTTTTGTGTCATTGCCACTGCACCGACTGGAATAAAACCACCTGAAAGGGCTTTAGCCATTAAAATCATGTCAGGTTTAACATTCCAGTGGTCTATAGCCCAGAATTTACCCGTACGACCCAAACCTGTCTGAATTTCATCAGCAACAAATAAAGTGCCGTATTTTTTACATAGACGTTCTACTTCTGGTAGGTAGTTATCATCAGGGACATTAACACCTTTACCTTGAATAGGTTCAACAATAAATGCTGCAGCATCTTTACTGCTTAATGCCTTTTCCAGTGCATTCAGATCATTAAAAGGGATAGCATCACAATTCGGCAATAAGGGACCAAAGCCTTCTCTAAAAATTTCTTCACCATTTAAGGATAAAGAGCCTAATGTTAAACCGTGAAAACTATGTTCACAATGCACAATCCGTTTACGTTTAGTGGTGTAACGTGCAAATTTAATCGCCGCTTCAACCGCTTCTGTGCCTGAATTGCTGAAAAACATCTTATTGGTGTTTTCCGGGGTTGTTGCCAAAATTTTTTCAGCCAGCAATCCGCTTAATAAGGAAACATCCATTTGTACTAAATTGGGTAATTCCAGTGTTAATGTTTCTTGTAAGGCACTGATGATAGTAGGGTGGTTTCGTCCCACAGCAAAAACACCAAAGCCACTGAGCAAATCCAGGTATTCATTATTGTCTTCATCATAAAGATATTGTCCGAGTGCTTTTTTATAGTTTCTGTCATAACCAATAGTTCTTAAAACTCTAACCATTTGATTATTTAAATGCTGCTCGTGCAAATCAAATTTTTTGTCAAAATTTTCAGAAAAAAGTTCGGCGATACTGAAAGTCATAAAATACCTTGATTAAATTCGTTTGCCATAAAAAGCGGGTAGTACTACAAGTGTACAGATTAATGTAAAGAAAATTCCAATAGCGAGTAATAATCCCATGCTGGCAGTTCCTAAGTGAGGGGTAAAGGCTAAACTACTAAAACTGCACATGGTAGTTAAAGAGCTAAAAAATACACCACGAGCGGTACTGCTTTGCAGGATTTCTTTGTTGCAAGAATGACCGGATCTCAGTCTGTGCATAATATGAATGCCGCTATCTACACCCATTCCCATCAATAGAGGTAGGGCTATAATATTGGCAAAATTAAAGGGGTTGTCTAGTAATACGTTAGTTGCAGCTGTTAATAGACCCGCTAATAATAAAGGGCCTATGACTAATAAGGTGCTTTTAAGGTTTTTAAGAAGGATTAATAATAATATAAAAATAGCACCAATTGCACCTGAAAAAGCCTGGACAAATGCTTTTACAACGGCTTTACCCGATGCCTGGTCGGCAACGGGAAGTCCAGCAGAAGTAGGTGCTGCTTGTTGAACTTCTGCAACAAATTGCTTTAAATTTTCAATTTTATTTTGATCTTTTTCGGGTGAGATCAGTATTTTATAAAGTCCATTAGGACTAAGCCAGTGTGAGCTAATATAATCGGGTAAATCAGCTAATTGATAAGGCATCGCAGTTAAACTGGTTCGTAAACGGTTCATGGTAAATGGAAGCAAACTTAAAATGTTTTGTTCCAGTAGATGATAAGGCTCATCATTAACCGCTTCTGGCTTATTTAATAAAAGATTAATATTACTTTGTAATTGCTCTAACAAAGTTCTGGAAGCATTGATGGTGCTTTTTGCCAATGTATCTGAGATGGTTTGACTAAAGTTGCCAAGTGCCTGCTTAGGTTTGGTATTAATCAGTTTGCTATCAAAATTGTTGAATTGATTACCCAGAACAAGATCAAGTTGTTCGATAATATTAAGTTTTTTATCTTGATCATTTGCAACCATGTCATCTAAAAAAATGGCACTATGAACAGAGGGTAGTTGTTCCAGCTCATCAGCTAATTTCTTAGCCTCTTCAATACTATTTGCTAAAACAGACAGTGAAAAAGGTGAATCGGTTTGTGAAGCCAATAACTCTTTAATGGTAGAAACTGACTCGCTATTGGGATCCCTTAAATTAATCGGATTAGAATCAAATGTTAGTTGTGTTAGTAATGTGGCAGAGAGCAGGGCGAATATAACTGAATAGATTTTTACACGTGTTGAGTGATAAAACGGAAAGGTGGCAAGACTACCCAGTTTAAAAGTAGAGCGAATTGGCTTTACATTTTTAATAGATAAAACAGTTAGTAATGCAGGTAATACAGTGACAGAAATAATCAGCCCAATAAACATACCGCCAGCAGAAATAATACCCAGCTCGGAAACACCCGCATAATCAGTAGGTATATAGGCTAAAAACCCAAGCGAGGTGGTGACCGTACATAAAAATATTGAGAAACCAACAGTATGGATACTATCGCTTATCGCTTCTTGATTTTCCATGCCTTTAGCTCGACACTCTCTATAATGCAAGCAGATATGGATGGCGTAATCGACACCCAAACCAATATACAGGACGGCAAAGGCAATGGAAATCAAGTTAAGGTGACCAATGCTTAGTGTGGCGAAGCCAGCGGTTAATATTAAGCCTAGTAGTAATACGATAATGGTTGCTAAAAGTAGCTTGACTGAGCGTAATCCTATCCAAAGTGATGTGACAACTAATATTAAAGAAACGATACCAGATAGAATTGAGCCTTCGGCAACACTTTTTAATTCTTGGTGCTCTAAAGCTATTTCACCCGTTATACGGATTCTAACGCCTGGCACATCCCTCATGATTTGAGACATTATTTTTCTTGCCTCAGTGAGTGAATGCTCAGCTGCTATGATATTGCTGTAGTCCATGGCAGGTCTGGCTATAACCAGAGTGCGGTTGCTATCGGTATTGAGTTTGTCAGCCGCTAATAAATTTTGCCAGGACAGCCGATGAGGCTGGTTGTTTAGTTGATGTTTAATAGTATCATTGATTGCCGTTAATAAAGGATCCAGATCCATAGGTAATGTCTGGTCACTATTATTTAATGCCTGAGTCATAATTTCAAGCAAGCCTTCCAGGTGATAATTTTGGGATAAATAACCAATAAACGGTTGAGCATCAGTGAGTTTATCGCTTAAATTTTCTAATTCTTCAACTTCAAGAAACAGTAAAGCTTGTTGCTTGAAAAAATCATTTTCAGTGGGGATATAAACCGAGCTAAATAACTTGGGGTGAGAGCGTAATTTATCGGCGAGTGTGCTGGCAGCTCGTGAGGTTTCTTCTGGTGTGAGTGCATCAACAACAAGAATGATAACACCTGCATCTTGTGGAAATTCAGCCTCAATACGCAAGCGATTTTTTTGGAAAGGTAAATCAGGGGAAAGCATTTCTGCTGTATTGGTATTAACGCCTAAATTTTGAATGGTGTAATGTAAACTTGCCGCACTTAAAACTATGGTCAGTAATATTAAAGTCCATGGAAAGCGAAGAACTTGATTACCCCACCAGCATAAAAACCGATCAATTATTGATGAAGAAAGTACGTTCATTGGGCGACTGTTTGTTGATTAAAACTGATTATTATATCAATTTGATTTGCAACCAATTTTAATTTATTTTTCGCGGCATTAAAGTGTAAACCCAGTTTAATTAAACTGGGTAGTTCAGCTGGATGAGTGAGCAAAAACCAAAGTAGTTTGCTTAATACAACATCACCTTGATTATTAAGAGAGTAGCTCACAGCTTTGGGTAAATCCATGGAAACGGGATCAGCAATGCTGCGTATTACCAGAATAGGGGTGTTGTGTTGTTTGGCTACTTTAGCAATAGCGATACTTTCCATATCAAGTGCAATAGCTCCCGATTGTTGCTGAATAGCCTGTTTAGCAATACTTTCGGCCACAATTGTACTGCTTTCTGCCAGTACGCCCGTCAGCGGATTTAATGTTGATAATTGCTTGAGTGTGTATGTTAACCAGGGGTTTTCAATAGAAAACTGATTTTTATCTTCAGCTTGCAGGGTTTTAGGTAAGACAAGATCGCCTGGTTTTAATGCATGATCTAAAGCGGCTGCGCAACCCCAGCTAATTAGCCTTTCAGCACCTTGGTCAATTAATTGCCAGCTTGCTTTAGTAGCATTGACAGGCCCTGTACCAGAACATGACAGCAATATATTATCATTAATAAAAATGCATTCGCCTTTATTAATTTTCTTGTTTGTCAGGCTGCTTATTTCATCAGGTAAGGCAATAATAATTCCAGTAATCACTAGTTTGCCAGTTCGTTTCGATAGCGGGCTAGAGCCCATAATGGAAAGAACTTATCATAGCCATGATATTTCAAGAAAAAGACTTTAGGAAAACCTGGTGCTGTGAAACATGGGTCGTCCCAAACACCATCAGCTTGTTGTTTGCGTAGAATAAAATCAATGCCTGCTTTAACTTCGGCACAATGTGCTTCACCTGCTGCCATTAAACCCAGAACTGCCCAGGCTGTTTGAAATGAGGTGCTCATATGATATTGCCCACTAAACTTTTTAACATCATAATAACTTTCGTTGTCTTCACCCCACCCGCCATCTTCACGCTGTACAGATTTTAAATAGCTGGCTGCTCTGGTAAATAAGGGATCAGTTTTTGCAATATGTGTCTGCTCAAGACCTAAAAGTACAGACCAGGTACCATAAATATAGTTAGTACCCCAGCGCCCAAACCAGGAACCATCGTCTTCTTGTTCACTACGAATGTAGTCAAGCGTGCGTTTTAAAGCAGGTAGGTATTCAGCATGATTTTGTGCGACTTTAGCTATCAACATGGCGCAACGAGCACTGACATCGGCAGTCGGTGGGTCTAATAATGCACCGTGATCAGCAAATGGAATTTCATCCAGGTAATAGTTGGTATTATCAACATCAAAAGCACCATAACCACCATTTTCTGATTGCATGCCTATAACCCAGCGAGTTGCTGTGTGAATTGACTCATCTAAATCTGCAACATTAGAATCTGCCATGGCAAAAGCAACAACAGCTGTATCATCAACATCAGGATAGTGTGGATTTTCAAATTGAAATGCCCAGCCACCACCATCGACATCAGGTCTGGCAATTCGCCAGTCACCAGGTTCATCAGAAAGCTGTTTGCTTTTTAACCAGTCATAAGCACGAGACAATGATTCATAAGTGCCTTCTTTGTCTGCTTCTTGCAAAGCAAGTGCGGCTAATCCAGTATCCCAGACAGGCGATAAACAAGGTTGGCAGTATGCATCATGTTCATTGATAACTAGAAGTTTATCAATAGCTTTGCGAGCGGTAACAACTTGCTCATGATCTTTAGGGTAGTCTAATAATAGCAAGGCTTCGTAAGCATTAACCATAGCAGGAAAAATCCCCCCTAAGCCATCTTCACCATTTAGGCGTTCTGTAAACCATTCGACTGCTTTAGCTAGTGCTTTTTGGTGAGTTTTATCTGAAATGAAAGGGCGAGTGGATCTTCCTAGTTTGTCTAGCACAAGAAAACATTTGTTGAGTAATGTGCGCTCAGGGAAGTAATGTTTTTCCTTGTCTGGATCGATAAGAAAAAGCTCGCGTACATTAATATTATGAGGGTTTTTTGCCTTTGCTTTTAGTGTGCAAAGAATAAATAAAGGAACCATAACTGTGCGTGACCAATAAGAGACTTTATCCAAATGAAATGGAAACCATTTGGGTAGTAGCATAATCTCAACAGGAATGTATGGTACGCCTTTCCATGGAAGTTGTTCAAAAGTGGCTAAAGCAATACGAGTAAATACATTTGCCTTGGCTGCACCGCCCTGGCTAAGAATGTACTCACGTATTTTTTTCATGTGTGGTGCATCAATTGAGTCACCAACCATTTTTAAGGCGTAATAAACTTTAATGCTACAGCTAATATCTCCTTTACCCCCTGTATATAAGGGATAAAAGCCTTGTTCTGATTGTCGTGATCTAAGGTAATTGGCTAGTTTTTGTTGTAATTCATCATTAATGTCATCAAGATAATGCATCATCATGATGTATTCAGCAGGAATGGTGCAGTCTGCCTCAAGTTCAAAAACCCAATAGCCCTCTTTGTCTTGTAAACTCAGTAGTTTTTCTTGAGCATTTTTAATAGCAGCATCAAGTTTATTTTTGCTATCTTTCACATCCGTTGAGCGGCTGGTTATTTGACGGCTATCCATAGTTTGATTAGATTCATTAAACATAGAGGGTGCTCCTTCAGTTTTTTGAAGCTTGCGCGGCATATTGCCAGTCAGGTGTTTTAAGTGATGAGCTTGTCAGATTGAATAGTAAAGACAAAAGCATATTGCTGCGAGCTGTTAGCTTGCTGGCAAGTATGGTTTTTTTAACATCTTTACGGGTTATTTTTACTTGCTCTGAATCATTAAAATCAAGATTATTTTTAATGTTTTTAAGGGTAAGGACGGCCATTCCAAGTGCCCATAAACAAAAGTTACGCATACCTGTCTCATTAGCAGGTAATAACTGAGTATATTTTAAGGCATTATGTAAGTGTCCATGAGCAATACTGATTAAATGTTCTAAACCTTTGCGAAAGTTTTCATCTTCTGTTTCTGGTGTTAGAAATTTAAGATCAAATCCTGTTTCGCTAAAAATATCTTGAGGAAGCCAGCAAACACCTCGCTGAGCATCATCCCAAATATCTTTAAGGATATTGGTCATTTGCAAGCCTTGTCCAAATGAAACTGAAAGCTTTAATAACTCTTCTCGGTGGACATTGATTTCTTCAGAATAATGACAGAAAAGTTTAGCTAACATTTCACCGACACATCCAGCAACGTAATAGCAGTAATCATCCATATCTGACATTGTTTTAAGCCCTGCATTTAAGTCCAATGCCTGAAAGACTGGCATACCGTTTGCCATGGTTTCAACACAAGAGGCTAATGCGTCGATCTGCACCTGGTCAAATGAATGAGTAATCTCAATAACGCGAGCAGTCAGGTGAATCAGGGTGTGCTCGGCAGAGATTGTTTGCTCTGATAATAATGGGGCTAGTTCTTGCGCAAAAGCTTCAGCGCCTTTTCCCGTTTTAACAATATCTATAAAAGCAGCACAGAAGTGCTTTTTTTGTGTGACATTAAGGGAAACCTCGTCCTCAACAGTATCAACTATTCGACAAAGCAGGTAGGCATTAGCTACTGCTGGGTATAGTTCAGCAGGCAATTGCGGAATAGTGAGTGCGAAGGTACGTGACACGCCTTCAAGTAGTATGGCTTGAAATTCAGTATCAGGAAGGCTGATTAATGATGCTGGGTTATCAATTGATACTTGAGATCCATTCATAATAGTAGAGGCATTGAGTGAAATATAGGAGCTAATAATAGACGGTTTGTTGGTGCATTGCAAATAATGTTGTTTTAATACAAATAATCAGTATTATAACTGTATTTTTTATCTTGTTTTCAAGTGTTAAATTTTATAAATTTGTTTTAAATAAATATGTTATGGTTTTTTTACTGGTTTTTTTATGAATGTTATAATCGTAGAATATTAGTCAACATCATGTAACAGATTGTAAAATGTTGTTTTTTATCTTGTCAGGGTGGTGTCTGTTGAAAAAAGATAGTATCCTAGTCAGGAATTTAAACTATTGTATTTCGTTGGATTCATGTCTTTTTAGCTTACCCTTGGAAAGACTGTTGTTTTTAAGCAACTATTGGGTTTTGTGGTTTTGTATTGTGGTTTTTGGAGAAATTAAATGGGTGTTCCATTACGTCAGCAGTTAGCCGTCGGAAGTTATTTGATTAAGCAAAAGATGAAGGGTGTTAAAAAGTATCCGCTGGTACTTATGCTAGAACCTTTATATCGTTGTAATTTGGCATGTGCTGGTTGTGGAAAAATTGATCATCCTGATGAGATCCTGGATAAGCGCCTATCAGTAAAAGAGTGTCTGGATGCAGTTGATGAATGTGGTGCCCCTATGGTTTCCATTCCTGGTGGCGAACCTTTAATCCATAAAGAAATGCCTCAGATTGTTGAAGGGATTGTGGCTAAAAAGAAATTTGTTTACTTATGTACCAATGCACTGTTATTAAAAAAGAAGATTAAAGACTATACACCATCACCTTATTTAACTTTTTCTATTCATTTAGATGGTAACAAAAAAAGGCATGATAATTCAGTCTGTCAGGACGGTGTTTTTGATATTGCTGTTGATGTTATTAAATTAGCATTAAGCAAAGGCTTTAGAGTCAATATTAACTGTACTTTGTTTCAAGGTGAAAATGCACAAGAGGTTGCTGAGTTTTTAGATTATGTGACTGAATTAGGTGTTGAAGGTGTCACTATCGCACCAGGTTTTAGCTATGAGCATGCACCTAAGCAAGATGTTTTTATTAAAGGTAAAGATGTTAAAGATTTATTTAGAGGTATCTTTTCTATTGGTAAAAATCGCAAATGGAAATTAAATCACTCCTCTTTATATTTAGATTTTCTAGCAGGTAACCAGGCGTATGAATGCACGCCTTGGGGTAATCCTACACTCAGTGTTTTTGGATGGCAAAAACCTTGTTATTTATTGGCTGACGAAGGTTATGTTGATTCTTTTCAAGAGTTGTTAGATACCACACCATGGGAGAAGTACGGTAGTGTCCATAATCCAAAATGTGCAAACTGTATGGCGCATTGTGGTTATGAGGCGACAGCCGTTGAAGATATGCTGGCAAACCCAATAAAAGGCATGATGGTCTCTTTGAAAGGACTCAAAACGACAGGTGATATGGTTGAAATTGCGACACCTGATTTTATTGATTCAGAGAAAAAACCTGCTTTATCTGATATTGCTGTTAAAGTTGAAGGCTAGTTCTTATGATCTGGAGTTGTATTGTTAATGATACATCCTGTGAGAAGTATTTTTAAAATATTAATCGTCCCAAAAGTTCTGGCAGGGTATTGATACTCTTTTATTAACACATATTGTAG
>JAGLUC010000148.1 GCA_023134955.1 Methylococcales bacterium
AGAATTTTGAAGAAGAGACTTGTTTTATTTTCTCCTCGGCAACCGCTCCATGCGTTGCTCTACCTCCTGCATCCATGCAGTCGTCACCCAACCCTCCCCATCAAGGGAGGGCTTTAAAACAAAGCTCTTTCAGAGTTCTTAAGCTCTCCCCAGCAGGTTGGGTGAGGAGGTATTAAAATGAACGCTTTTTTTCCTTATTCTCTTAGATCTGACATCCATCAAACCAAAGTTGCCGGACTACTAGTACTTTACTCATCAGTGACACTTAACCAGCACAAGCTCATTCCAGTCAGTCGTATAACGTTGAGATAAATACTCAACAGGTGTTTGCCAGCTTTTATTAATCCCCGTTGTGCTGACAGTAATGCCTTTTGGAAAACGCTGATTAATTTGGTCTACTGCTATCATTAAATCATTGCTTGTATCTGTATTATCAAACAAATCAATTTGATTAATTTGTGTGGCAAGATTGATATGCCCTAGCTGCACACTGCATTTTTGGTAATGATAACCTGACTTAAAAATCTCTTTGAGTAAGCGCTTGCCAATGTTGATAATCATACGGGTATCACAGGTTGCTTGTTTTAGGGTTGTATTAATTGAGCGTTGGTATTGTGGTTCATTTGGATTGAGAGGATTGGTTCTGATATGAACAGTAATTGACCCTGAAACTGAATTCTGCTGACGTAATTTTTCTGCTGCTGTAGTGCAAAAACAGCTTAAAGCATCTGCTACTTCTTGGTATTCGGTTAAACGTCTTTTAAAACTGCGTGAGCTGACAATCTGTTGTTTAGCAGGGGCAATATCTTCAAGCGATAAACAAGCCGTGCCATTAAGTTCCATCACTGTTCTAGCCACTACAATATTGAAATGCGCTTGCATCATTTCAACAGACTGAATAGATAAATCATAGGCGGTATTAATACCCATTAGCTGTAAGCGTTTTGTAGTTTGTTTACCAATTCCCCATACTTCATTAACAGGGACTAAGCGCATTAATTTATTTCTACGCACAGGGTCAGATAAATTAAGTACGCCCCCCGTCTTACGCCACTTTTTAGCGGCATAATTAGCCAGCTTTGCTAAGGTCTTAGTCGGTGCTAATCCCACGCAAACGCTAATACCTGTATATTGTTGAACCGCTTGTTTTATCTGTAAGGCGTAAGCTTCTGGATTTTGGATATAGATATTAGTTAAATCAAGAAAGGATTCATCAATAGAATACACTTCTAACCTGGGGGTATAGCTTTCTAAACACTGCATGACACGGTGTGACATATCCGCATACAACGTATAATTAGAGGAGAATAAATGAATTTTATGGCGTTTAATTAAATGCTGCACTTGATGAACAGGCGTAGCCATTTTAATACCTAAATCTTTAACTTCTTGGCTACGGGCGACAATACAGCCATCATTATTACTGAGTACAGCAACAGGCTTGTTTAAAAGATCAGGACGAAACACTCGCTCACAACTGACATAAAAGTTATTGCAATCAACTAATGCAATTAATGCTGTGCTAGATGATTGAGCCATTAAACAGGATGAATCACATTGGTTACTACACCCCAAATCATAAGATCAGTGCCTTCTTTAACAATAATGTCTGAATAAGCAGGGTTTTCGGCTCCCAGTACAATCTCATCCCCCATACTTTTTAAGCGTTTAACGGTTAGTTCACCATTTAAGGCACAAATAACAATCTTGCCAATAACAGGGTCAATAGATCTATCCACCACTAAAATATCATTGCTATGAATACCCGCACCCAACATAGATTCACCCGATGCGCGGACAAAAAAAGTCGCCGCTGGTTTTTGAACCAATAAATCATTCAAGTCCAAGGTTTTCTCAATATAATCATCAGCGGGCGAGGGAAAGCCAGCTGCAACCTTTCCAGAAAATAGAGGAATCTCAATATGGCTAGAGAACGAAGATGGAAAAGAAATAGCCGCCGTCCCTTCAAATAATTGCTTACGATGACTCAGCATAGCTTTAACTTTGGGCAGCATGCTCGCAGGTATGCGAATAGCTTTTGTAGTTTCACCATAGACTGATGAACCTTTTTTACGACCAGCACCAGGGCGAGCACCTCCGCGTTTAGGTTTTTGATTTATAGGCATGAGGGGAATAGAATATTAATAGATAAGAAAAGTGTACATTATTCTTAATGGAACAATCAAGATGTTCTTAAACGTAAAGAGTATACAATGGGAAATAAATAAAATTGAGGCAAGAAACTTATGTGCGGTCGATTTAATTTAACAGCAACATCTGAGCAGATTATAGAAACCTTTGGCTTGTATCAGCTGCCGCACTATGATGTTAGCTATAATATTCCACCTGGTCAAAAGATACTGACAGTCGTAAAACTGGATGATGGAAGCAATAAAGCTGTCAATCTACACTGGGGACTCATTCCTCACTGGTCAAAAGACAAGAAAATAAGCACTCATCTAATAAATGCCAGAGCAGAAACACTGACAGAAAAATCTTCATTCAAAACAGCGTATCAACAAAGACGATGCTTAATACCCGCAACAGGCTTTTATGAATGGCATAAAACAGAACAGGGAAAACAAGCCTACAGTATCTATCGAGCAGATCATCAGTTATTCGCATTTGCAGGGCTATGGGAATATTGGGATCATGGAACAGACACTATTTATAGTTGTACAATTATAACGACGGAGGCTAATCAGTTCATGAGTCCAATACATCAACGTATGCCCGTTATTATAGATAAACAGAACTATAATTATTGGCTGGACAAACAAACATCACAAGAAACTACCCAGCAGTTATTAATAACAGATGCTTATCAGGGAATGACCATTAAGCCCATCAGTGATTGGGTGAATAACCCTTACCATAATGATAAAAACTGTTTGAACTGATGCTTATTGATTCAATAAAAAAAAGCTTGAATGCCCAGGAAAAAAGAGGGTCAGCCATAATGACGTTGATTATCAGCTTAGTTATAGTGACACCGCTTTGTGGATTTCTTTTTCAATGTGGTTGCGATTGGCCATGGTTGGGCTTGGACACAAAATGTAACTTTTATAAACCCCATGCACAACATCAATGTCCCTGGTGTGCATCAATGATTACAGGTATATTATCAATTGGAACAGCAATGATTGCAGGTGTAGGAATATCTTTAATGCCAGTAAGTTTTATTAAAAATCCACATATTGTTAAAGAAATTTCATTCAGAGTGTTAATTGGACTAATTACTTTTATTTTAGTAGCTGTGATAACAGCCAAAGTTGCCGCTTTATGGCAAGGCTATCCAATGTGATGAAGCAACAACACATCTGTAGTGTCTATTTAGGTGATGGATTAGCTAGTTATGGGTTTGGTAATGGCCATCCATTTGGTTCAATGCGGCATTATGTGTTTGAACAAGAATTCT
>JAGLUC010000149.1 GCA_023134955.1 Methylococcales bacterium
TGAAAGCCCTTTGCGCCAGCATAATTTCAAAGTATCCTTAATATATAAATCAATATGTTATAAATACCAACACATTAATCTTAATCTGATATATCAAGACCACTCAGTTTTAGTTTTTAAATCTATATAGCTCACAAAACCATTCTATTCTATTCTATTCTATTCTATGCTTTTCTAGCCAACTAGACAAAACAAAGTTTTTTGTGCCACCCTCACTCTAACTTACATTTTAACTAACATCTATAAAACAGCTCTCACTTATGCAAACACTAAATAATGTCCAGGCACTCATCATTGATATGGATGGTGTTTTATGGAATGGATCCGAAGCTCTTCCTGGGCTTCAAAGTTTTTTTAAATCACTAAGAAGGCATCAATTAGCTTTTATTCTGGCGACTAATAATGCCAGCCTGACTCAAAGCCAATATATAACAAAACTAGCAACAATGGGGGTATCTGTCTCTATCAATGAAATATTAACCTCCAGCATGGCAACTGCTACCTATCTGGCTGAACTAGTCGATCCTTTATCTACCTCTATTTTTGTTATTGGGGAACAAGGTCTCAGACAACCGCTGACTGAAAAAGGTTTTAGTCTTATTGATTGTTACCCTTGCCCAGACAATAAAGCTGCCGACTTTGTGGTTTGTGGCTTAGACAGAAATTTAACATGGGACAAACTTAGCAATGCCTCCTTACATCTTAATGCTGGCGCAAAATTTATCGCCAGTAATGCTGACACATCCTTACCCACTGAGCGAGGTACCATTTTGGGTAATGGTGCTATTCTTGCTGCTCTTGAGGCAGCTACTCAATCAGCACCCACAATCATTGGCAAACCTGAAGCTATTATGTATCAACAGGCCATGAAAGTTTTAAACGTTAACCCTGAATACACTATTGCTATTGGTGATCGTTTAAATACTGATATTCTGGGTGCAGTTAACACTGGCATTCGTAGCATTATGGTTCTAACAGGCATATCGACTGAAGCTGATTTACACTCAATCGACTATCAACCCAGCTGGATAATGCCCGACATTCAAGCAATAACGGTTGCACTAAACGCAGCACTTACAAATTGATTCCAATTAAAACACATGATAATCTTCTTAAACTCTCACTATTACACTAGCGGAAAACATTATGAAAAAATTCATTAATTCGACTGATACCCTGCTAGAAGAAAGCTTACAAGGTTTTGCAAAAGCTCATGCTGACATAGTTCAACTTAACCATAAACCTCATTTTGTTACCAGAATCCAGTCCACACCCAAAGGGAAAGTTGCCTTAATTTCTGGTGGAGGCTCAGGACATGAACCTTTACATACTGGATTTGTAGGCATTGGAATGTTAGATGCAGCCTGTCCGGGACAAATTTTCACCTCCCCTACCCCTGACCAAATGATGGAAGCTGCACAACTGGTTGAAAATGATGGTGGGGTATTATTTATTGTCAAAAATTATGCAGGGGATGTGATGAATTTTGAAATTGCCGCTGAAATGCTTGACTGCCCAGTAGAAACTATTTTGATTGATGACGATGTTTCTTTGCCCAAAGATCACAGCACAGGCAGACGCGGCGTTGCTGGCACAACCATTATTGAAAAAATAGTAGGTGCTGCTGCTGAAAATGGCATGTCTTTGTCTGAGTG
>JAGLUC010000015.1 GCA_023134955.1 Methylococcales bacterium
CCGCTTTCCTCCCCATCTTTCAATGGAGAGCGTATGCGGTATTAGCATGCGTTTCCACATGTTGTCCCCCACTAATAGGCAGATTCCTATGCATTACTCACCCGTCCGCCACTCGTCATCAGAGAGCAAGCTCTCTATGTTACCGTTCGACTTGCATGTGTTAAGCATACCGCCAGCGTTCAATCTGAGCCATGATCAAACTCTTCAGTTTAATTACAGTTGAAACTAAATAAGATTAGTTTCCAATCTTGGCTCGACAACTCTTATTAAGATAATTAATAAAAGATTTACTTATTGACGTTTTTTGTCAGTTCGACTTTCGAAAAAGCCGTTCTTTGAATTGACGTGAATATCGTGTCGATTATTTTTTACTACAGCTAAAATATTCGGCACAAGTACCCACAACAAATTATTTCGATTTTATTTTTAAAGAGCTAAGAACCTAAGGTTCTAATGCAAGACCGCTGCCTTGCTGAGTTCGACTATTATACAGAGCCAAAACCCGTTGTCAACGTCCTTTTTAAATTTATTTTTAAGAGTAAAGAAGAGACAAAACCCCTCGCTCATCCCAAAAATAAACCCCGCTTCCTGCGTCTTCCTAATCAGCTGCCTGCCTCGAAAGAAGGGCGTATTCTACACTACATCTACAAACCGTCAAGTCTTTATTTCAACTCTGGCAAATTTTCTTTTTCCTACTTGATATACATGCTGTGTACCCGCACTTAAAATCAGCTTAGGATCACCAACTTTTTCCCCATCTATTTTGACAGCGCCTTGTTTAATCATTCGCATTGCATCTGAAGTACTTTTTGTTAATCCAGCTTCTTTTAATAGATTAGCTATCGCCAACCCAGCATCAATGGCTTGCAATGAAAACTCATCCATTTCGTCAGGTATTGCTCCACGCTGAAAACGCGCTTCAAAATTCTCCAATGCTTTTTTAGCCGCCATTGCATCATGAAATCTTTCTACAATTTCTTGCGCCAGACTAACTTTATAATTTCTTGGGTTTGCCCCTTCATCACATTCTTTTTTCCATTGTATAATTTCAGTCATTGGTCTAAAGCTTAGTAATTCAAAATAACGCCACATCAAGTCATCTGAAATAGACATAATTTTTCCAAACATATCATCTGCTGCATCTGCTATACCAATATAGTTATTCAGTGATTTAGACATTTTTTGCACACCATCTAATCCCTCTAATATAGGCATGGTTATAACTGTTTGTGGCTTTTGTCCATAAATTCCTTGTAGCTGACGACCTACCAATAGATTAAATTTTTGGTCTGTCCCACCCAACTCCACGTCTGCTTTCATAACAACTGAATCATAGCCTTGTATTAATGGGTACAAAAACTCATGAATTGCTATAGGTTGCCCACCTTTATATCGCTTATTAAAATCGTCCCGCTCCAGCATTCTTGCTACTGTGTGCTTAGCAGCAATCTGTATCAAATCAGCCGATGACACTTTGTCCATCCATGTCGAATTAAATACAATCTCCGTCTTTTCTGGATCTAATATCTTAAAAACTTGTTCTTGATATGTCTTTGCATTTTTCAACACATCCTCTTTTGTTAACGGCTTTCTTGTTATATTTTTCCCTGTTGGATCACCTATCATCCCTGTAAAGTCACCAATAAGAAATTGTACTTTATGTCCAAAATCCTGGAATTGCTTTAGCTTATTTATTAATACAGTATGCCCCAGATGCAAATCTGGTGCTGTTGGATCAAATCCTGCCTTGACTATTAGAGGTCTATTCTCTTCTAATTTCTTGATTAACTCAGCTTCCACCAGTATTTCATCAACTCCACGCCTTAGCTGTTCCAATATTTCTTGTTGCACAAACCTCTCCAAATTTAAAATTATCTTTCTGTTATTATATGTTGATATAACTATTCTTCAGAAAAAATATTTCTTTAGTCTATAATTATATTTAAAGTCGAAGTCTCCATAAATTTTACAGGGTTTTAATGCCCTATAAACCAGTACAAGATTATTTGTGAAAAATAAATTATATAAAACACTGTTTTTAGGCATCAGTGCGACTGTTGTTGCAAGCGCAAGCTACGCCCTTATTTCACCTAAAGATACAGTAGTAAGTTCAAACAGCAATCCATCAACCATTGCTTTAGCACAACCATTATCTTCAACAGATATAGTTAATGCACCCACTGTCGAACAAGCTATTCAGCCAGAACTAGTATCTATTACTCACAAAATTAAATCGGGTGACAGTCTTTCCTCTATTTTTTCAAAGCTAAATTTAAATCATTCTGATTTACACAGCATCACTCACACTAATAAATTAGGCAAACAATTCGCAACCATATCAGTAGGAAAAAACCTGTTTTTTATTACCGATACCAAAGGCAAACTTCAACAACTCAGTTACAAAAAAAATCAGCTTGATACGCTGAAAGCCCTACGTACTGACAATGGCTTTGAGATTGAAATGGTCAGTAAAATGACTGAAAAAAGAATTGTTAATGCACAAACCACTATTAATACATCTTTATTCCAAGATGGTAAAGAAGCTGGACTATCTGATAAATTAATCATGCAATTAGCTGAAATTTTTGCATGGGATATTGATTTTGCCCTTAGCTTGCGTAAAGGTGACCAATTTACGGTTGTTTACGAGAAAATTTTATTAGAAGACAAAGTAATTAATACGGGAAATATTATTTCCGCAGAATTCATTAACAGAGGACACTCGTTTGTCGCAGTTAAGTTTGAGGACAGCATAGGCAACATCAGCTACTTTACCCCTGAAGGCAAGAGTATGCGCAAGGCTTTTTTACGTAGTCCTGTTGATTTTGCACGCATAAGCTCTCGCTTCAATCTAAAAAGAAAACACCCTGTTTTAAATAGAATCCGCGCTCATAAAGGTGTTGATTATGCAGCTAGAACAGGTACTCCTATTAAATCTACAGGAGACGGTCGAATTGTTTATCGTGGTAGAAAAGGTGGTTACGGTAGAGTTGTCATCGTTAAACACGGTCAAAAATACAGTACACTTTATGCCCATTTATCTAGCTATAGAAAAGGACAAAAAACTGGTAGCCGAATTAAACAGGGTCAAGTTATTGGTTATGTTGGCAGATCAGGCTTAGCAACAGGTTCACACTTACACTATGAATTTAGGGTGAATGGTGCTCATAGAAACCCATTAACAGTGAAGTTACCACATGCAAAACCAATTAAATCGTCTTTATTAGCTGCATTTAAAGTTCAAACACAACCTCTAGTTGAACAATTAAACAAAGTAAAAGCAAGAACTTTACTTGCCCGAAATCAATAATAGAACAATGTCCGATCTCTATATCGGCCTGATGTCAGGAACCAGCCTTGATGGTATTGATGCTGCTCTTGTCGAGTTTAAAGAGGGAAATATTCAGCTTATTGAATTTGAATATTTCCCTTTTACAAAGTCCATTATCAAAGACATTCAGGAATTATCCCAACCAGACACCGCCGTATCTTTGAAAAAATACGGTTCTATTGATGCTCAACTTGGAACTTTGTTTGCTCAAGCCAGTAATCAACTACTTAATAAAGCCAAGGTAAATAAATCTCAAATTACTGCCATTGGTAGCCACGGACAAACAATTTATCACTCACCTAATTCAAATCCCGCGCTCTCTCTACAAATTGGTGATCCTAATATTATTGCAGAACAGACTGGAATAACGACGGTTGCTGACTTTCGCAGAAGAGATATTGCGGCTGGTGGACAAGGCGCACCATTAGTTCCTGCCTTTCACCACGCTTTTTTTAGTAATGTTTTTGACTTATCCAAGCAGAATATTTGTATTGTCAATATTGGTGGTATAGCGAATATAACTTATTTATCCATTAATAAAACCATTGGCTTTGATACTGGACCAGGCAACACCTTAATGGACTATTGGATTGAAAAACATTTAAAATCTGCTTACGACAAAAACGGGGCATGGGCAAAATCTGGCAGAGTCGATACACATTTACTAGACACATTAAAACAAGATGCTTACTTTCAATTGGCTCCACCAAAAAGCACGGGTAAAGAGTATTTCTCACCCAGATGGCTTAATAATGCAATCAATAGTATCCCTCACTATAAACCTGAAGACATTCAAAGCACTTTATGCCAATTAACTGCCGATACGATAACTGACTCTATTCAGCACTATGCACCCAAAACAGACATTACTTTAATCTGTGGTGGGGGAATACATAATGACTATCTTGTACATTTAATCCAGAAAAACCTTAATCACCCAGTGTCCTCTACCGAGAAATACGGCATTCGCCCAGATCATGTAGAGGCTATTGCATTTGCATGGCTTGCCAGGCAAACGATGAATCACTTGCCCGGCAACCTGACTAAGGTGACAGGCGCTAAATCAGCTGTTATTTTAGGTGGAATATACCCGGCGTAAAAGTGATATGCCGCCATTTAATAGCCCCCCCCCTAAAAACTCCACCCCACCATCGCTAACAACCTAAAATCACGATCTGGCTCACTAATAACATGCTCGGTACCCACTTGCCATGCGGCTTGCGCTTTAGCAAAAAAACCTCTGTAATTGGCATAATAACCCAGACCTACATCTTGCAAAGTTCGCGACTTAAAGGTACTGGTTGGGTTTTCCATATCAACTTTTCCTCGGTCGTAAAAAACACTCAAACTATGGGATAAACCGATAAGTTGTGGTAGTCGGTACTTGGCTTCTATTTTAAAGACATAGCCATTTTCTGCACTTAACTCGCCCACTGGAAATAATTTTACGCCATATGCACCACCAATAGAGAAGTCTTCACTGCCATTAAGGTTTTTTCCACCTAAGGCGTGTTGATATTTAAATGCGGTCTCTAATGAGAGTTGCTGATATAACTCGGTGCTGTGCTCAATGCCAAAGGTAATTTTGTCAAACGTTCCTTCCGTATTAACGCCTGCTTTATCCAGTGCGTGCTGATTGGCATCTTCAATATACAAGTCACCATGGGTATAAGCGATATTGGCTTTTAATTGTTGATCTAAGCCAAAAAAGTTAATATTTCTTTTTTCATAATCTGCACCAAAACGAAAAGCTAGTATATTTTTGTCTGATTTAAAATCAACACTGCTTACTTCATCAGTAAGAAAATTTCTTTCAAATTTAAAAAACACATCCAAATTTTCTGCTCTTTTTTTAAGCACGGGGTAACTTAGTTTTGCATGATAACTTTGAGCATTACCACCAGCATCTAACAGTCTAAACTCTCTACCTAACTGATAATGGGTGTTTGAATAGCCAATTTCAGCTCTTAAACCATTACGGTACAAGGGGGCAGAATAAGTTGCCCAACCATTGATTAAGTCACCAGATGCTGTTGACATTCCAAATAGAGAGAGTTTATCGCCTATGTTAAGCGGTGCATAAACATTAACAGCTGCTATTAGCCTGTATTCACCAGTATACTGTCCACCGTAATTATCACCCAAGAGATAGCCGTCATAGCCTTTTCCTTCTTCGGTAGTGATTGTAAAGTCACTACTTCCTGTTTCTTTTCCAGGCTTTATATCTGCACTGGAGATCACCACACCAGGCAAATCATTGGCAATTAGCAGGCTGCGCTCAAGTTCGTTGTTATTAATAACGGCATCTTCTTTAGCTGCATCTAAAATACTTTGGATTAGGAAGGTATTAACTTTGGAGTGATTAAGTAATTTAAACTCCCCATACTTCCCTTCTATAATGATGATTTCTAATACACCATCATCCATGTCTTGTACGGGGATATAGGCTCTGGCGACTATATAGCCTTGCTCTCTGTAGTGTCTGGTAATAGTGGATGCAATCGTTTGCATATCACTAAAACTTAATGCTTTGTTTTTATAGCCATCAATCAAGCCAAACAGTGTATCGCTTTTAATATGTTGATTACCTTCAATACTAAAACTTTTTACCCAGACTTTTTTTAGGCTTTGACTCTCCGTTAATTCGGGTCGATAGTCTTTTTTTATACCCTCAATTTCAACCAACGGTTTACCCTTGCGCTTCTGAACTTCTTCTGGCGGTTTAGCTTGTCGTATGGCATCACCAATTTTAGGTGCGACTTGTGCATAAAGCAGGCTTGATGAACTCGCTAAAAGAACTAACACCACGATAATGTTTTTTATTTTTTTCATTATTTAACGCTCGTCCTTGTCATCATCATCTTCAGGGATAAAAAATTGTTGATCTACTCCTGTGGGCATGTGAAGACCTTTATTAACCAGTGTAAGAGGAGAGTCTTCATACACTGGGGTTCTAAGCTCATCACTGTTATCGTTGTTTGCCTCTTTTAACTCGCTCATGGTGATGAGTTTAGAAGGCTGATCAACAGGCTCTACCGCTGTTGAACCATAGGGACTGGTATTAACGTCTGGAATAACGGGTTGAATTAAGGGGTTAGAGGTGACGGCTGCGTCATTAAATATGGTGCTGATAATGTTTGATACTGTATTATCAGCCACTGTAGAAGCAACTACTGGAATGGCTGTTATATCTGCTGTTGTTGTCTGTCCAAGTACAGCAGAGTAATTGGCTCCATCTGTTCCTGCTAAAGAGTTAAGTGTAACTGTTTTTGCTACTCCTATACTTTCATCATCAAATGTTGAAGCTATTGAGACACTATCTCCTCCTATAAGACCTGCAAGTGTGGCGTTTACTGTTGCCGTTGTTGTTCCATCATAGACTTTATTATTGGCTGTTATGCCTGATGGGATCAGAGCTTTTTGAGTTACATTTGCTGTTGTTGTCTGTCCTGTTGCTATAGCGTAGTTAGCAGAATCAGTTCCTGCTAATGTTACTGTATCTACTGTAACTGTTTTTGCTGTACCTACATTCTTATCATTAAATGTTGAGGCTATTGAGTTTGAAACTGTGTCTCCCGCTATTAGTCCACTTAGAGTAGCTGCTGTACTTGCCGTTGTTGTTCCATCATAAACCTTATTACTGGCTGTTATGCCTGATAGAGTAAGGGCTTTTTGGGTAATAACTGAATTACCTGAGCCATATATAAGAGCTTCTGTGTTTGAACTGTTAAACCCTGTTGCATAGGTTAATCCATAATCACCTAAGGTAGAGGTAAACGCATAAGTACCTACATCTTTATTTCCTGTAAATGCTACGCTATCTATAACATTGGCTTTATTTAATGTTGCTAGCACATCGCTAGTTCCGTCATAGATTTTTGTTTGGTCTACTAGAGTTGCTGTAACTACAGTATTAAAATCAAAGTTACTTAATGCTCTTAAACCTAAGTAACCATCATTTTCAACATTGTTAGTATCTCTTCCCCAGATAGTGTCTAAATCCCATCCTGCATCGTAGAAGG
>JAGLUC010000150.1 GCA_023134955.1 Methylococcales bacterium
TCTTTCCCTGTTCTAGAACATCGCCAATTTTTTTGTTAGGGATATGAAGATAAAACAACTTGTTTTTTTATCAATAGCATTAGTCCAGCTAGCTTCATGTTCTAATGCCAAAAGTCCTCGCTATCAAGATACCAGCGAGCTTGAAATGCCACCTCAGATGAAAATATCAGAAAAACCTGTTATTGCTGCTATTGAGAAAGATGAGAAAATAGAAAACAAAGGTCTGGGTGATCAAGTATTATTGGCAGGGTCACCTAAAAACCCGGTAATAAAAATCAAGAAACTGTTTGACCGTTCGTGGAACTTAGTTGAACAAGCACTAAAACTAAGTAAAATTAAAATAACAGATAAAAATAGAGAACAAGGTGTGTTTTTTGTAAAATTTGACCCCGATGAGCAAGGATCAAGTGATAGAACATGGACTGAATCAGTTGCCTCTTTATTTACCGATGACTATGAAGAAGCAAGTTATAAATTAACTGTTATCTGGCGCGAAAGTGACACGGAAGTGAGTGCTGAAGTCGTTAATCGTGAAAATAGTCGATTATTGGATGATGATGAAGATATAGAAGACTTTGAAGGCTCAGTTGATTCAGGGTCTCGTTTAATACAGTCATTGTATAAAACAATTAAGATTGATTTACCACTAGATTAAGTGGTTTTCTTTAGGATATTTACCATTCCTAATCTTCATTAAATATCGAAACATCCCTTTTTAAAATTTAAGTATATAACTGAATGCAAATATTAGAGCAAGTAAAACAAACAATACTGACACCTTTTGCTATGCAGGAAAAAGATATTGATCAAGTCATGGATAGCATGCTGAGTGCAACTGTTGATGAGGCGGATATTTATTTTCAGTCCAGTCATTTTGAATCATGGGTATTAGAAGGTGGCATTGTTAAAGAAGGCTCTTATAGCATTGAACAAGGCGCGGGTGTACGAGTGGTTTCTGGCGAAAAAACAGGGTTTGCATACAGTGATAAAGTAGAACTTTCGATTTTATTGGCCGCCGCTAAAAATGTAAAGGCAATTGCCAGACAAGGACAGAATGCACAAAGAAAAGTAATTGATAACAAACTAAGGACTGAATATTACCCAGCCGTTAATCCACTAAAATCATTAGCTGATCAGGAAAAAATAGCCCTGTTACGCAAAGTGGATATAGAAACACGTAAGTTAGATAGCCGAATTGAAGAGGTTATTATTAGCTTAGTCGGCGTTTATGAACAAATTTTGCTGGCAAACCAAGATGGCTCTTTAGTCTCTGATATTCGACCCTTAACACGAATGAGTGTCACCGTTATTTTAGAAGATAAAGGTAAGCGAGAGCAAGGCAGCATGGGCGGTGGAGCCAGAACTGATTATGCTTACTTTTTAGACCAGAATAAAGCCGTTGCCTACGGTAAAGAAGCGGTTAGACAAGCGATTGTAAATTTAGAAGCGGTTGATGCACCAGCGGGTATTATGACAGTGGTATTAGGCCCTGGTTGGCCAGGTATTTTATTGCATGAAGCGATTGGTCATGGCTTGGAAGGTGATTTTAACAGAAAAGGAACTTCGGCTTTTGCTGGTAAAGTCGGTGAGCGGATAGCCTCAGAACTTTGTACCGTTGTTGATGATGGTACTTTGCAAGGAAGACGAGGATCGTTAAGTATTGATGACGAAGGCGTTCCAACTGAGAATACCGTGCTGATAGACAAAGGTATTCTTAAAGGCTATATGCAAGATAAGATGAATGCCCGATTAATGGGTGTGCAATCTACCGGGAATGGACGAAGAGAATCCTACGCTCATTTACCCATACCAAGAATGACAAATACTTATATGTTGCCTGGAAAGGATGATCCTGAAGATATTATAAAATCAGTTAAAAAAGGACTGTATGCTAAAAACTTTGGTGGCGGACAGGTGGATATTACTTCAGGTAAATTTGTTTTTTCAGCCAGTGAAGCTTATTTAATTGAGGATGGAAAAATTACTCGTCCTGTCAAAGGTGCAACTTTAATTGGTAATGGCCCTGATGTTTTAACCAAAGTTTCCATGGTAGGTAATGATTTAGAGCTGGATACAGGCGTTGGAACATGCGGTAAAGAAGGACAGAGCGTGCCAGTGGGTGTCGGCCAGCCAACAATAAAAATTGATGGCTTAACAGTGGGCGGAACAAGTGTGTAACAAAAACAAGGTCTCAATAAACATGACATCCTTTTTGACGCTATTTAAATTAAAAAAAATCAATTATTAACTTTCCATGCAAAACAACCAAGAAATTAATCGATTAAAAAACCTAGTCCAAGACTTACTGGATGAATCTAAAAAACAAGGTGCAACAGCAGCAGAAGCAGGTTTAAGCGTAGATCACGGACTTTCTGTTAATGCTCGCTTAGGTGAGGTAGAAACCATTGAGCACCATTGTGACCAAGGCTTAGGTGTAACGGTTTATATAGGCAAAAAAAAAGGATCTGCCAGTACCAATGATTTATCTTCTGATTCGATTAAACAAACGGTTAAAGCCGCTTGCAGTATTGCAGGTTTTTCCAATGAAGATGAGTTTTCTGGATTACCTGACAAAGATAGATTAGCAACTGAATTCCCCGATTTAGACAAAAATCACCCATGGGATATTGATGCAGAATCAGCCATTGATTTAGCGATAGAGTGTGAAGATGTCGCACGTAATTATCATACTGAAATCAGTAATTCAGAAGGCGCAGCAGTTAATAGTCATCAAGGTATTAGCGTTCTTGGTAACAGCTTAGGTTTTTTACAAGGCTACCAGTCAACACGTCATTCAATTAGTTGTTCTGTATTAGGTGAACGAGATGGCGATATGCAAAGGGACTATTGGTATAGTGTTTCCAGAAACGCTGAAAACCTAGAGACAGCTAAAAGCATTGGTCTAAAAGCTGCCGAGCGAACGATTAATCGATTAGGCGCAGCTAGTTTAACAACACGACAATGCCCCGTTTTGTATTCAGCTGAAGTGGCATCTGGTTTAATTAGCTCATTAATTGGTGCAATCAGTGGAGCAAGTTTATATCGAAAATCAAGCTTTCTATTAGATACCATAGACACAAAAATCCTTCCCGACTTTATTCATATACATGAGCAACCTCATTTAAAAACGGCATTAGGCAGTGCGGTTTATGATTCAGAAGGGGTGAAAACTGAAGTGCGAGATATTATTACTGCAGGTGTTTTAAAAGGCTATGTGTTAAGTAGCTATTCAGCTAGAAAACTGGGTATGCAAAGTACAGGAAATGCAGATGGGGTACATAACTTAACCGTTGATTCAGGAACTAATGACTTTACAGCAATGCTTAAACAGTTAGATACAGGCTTATTAGTAACCGAATTGATGGGACAAGGTGTTAATCGAGTAACGGGTGATTATTCACGCGGTGCATCAGGGTTTTGGGTGGAAAATGGTCAAATACAATATCCAGTTGAAGAAATTACCATCGCAGGTAATTTAAAAGATATGTATAAAAATATTGTTTCAGTAGGAAATGATGTGGACTATCGTGGAAATATAAGGACAGGCTCTATTTTAATTGAGAAAATGTCTATAGCTGGCGAGTAGCACAGCCACCGACTTAAGCAAACAATGCTTTCAGCAGCGGCTTTCAGGTAACTGAATTCTGCTTTGTTACTCATGCACTTAATAGATTACAGATAGCGGTACTGAAGTCTGAGGTTTTGCGCACGCTTATTGTTGAATATCAAGCCACCTACAAGTGGTGGCAAGTTAGGGATACAATCCCCTCATTGCAATTAAAACGACTCTGACTGAGGAGATACCATGAAGGGAATGGGGAGTTGTTAGTTACTATAAAACTTATACGGTCATTTATAGCGCTATAAAGTAGACAAACATCAAATTTCATCTATATTTGCATTACTGCAGATTAAAAACCTTTAATACTAAATATGGCAACAGCTTTTACAGACATACAATTTAGTGGCCTGACAAAATGCCTTATTCAAAAACAGGTATTAACAATAGCTGAAGCTAAAACTCATACAGAGTCAGCCTTAAAAGAAAAAATTCCCTTTATAAGCTATCTTGTTTCCAAAAATATTGTTGATAGCAAAACCATCTTGGCTCATGCATCACTTGAGTTTGGAGCACCCGCTTTAGACCTTAATGCACTTGATGCTCACACATTGCCTGTTGACTTGGTAAGTGAAAAACTTATTCGTCAACATCATGCTCTGCCTTTATTTAAACGTGGCAACAAATTATTTATTGCTGTTTCTGACCCCACTAACTTTCAAGCACTAGATGAAATCAAATTTCATACTCGTCTTAATACTGAGACAGTACTGGTTGAAGAAGATAAACTGGTCAAAACTATTGAATCAGCTCTGGATGCCGCAGATAATTCCATGGATGATTTGCTGGATGAAGATTTAGATAACATAGAACTTTCTTCGGGAGATGAACCGGCAGCTACTGATGATAAAGAATCTGATGTTGATGATGCACCCATCGTACGATTTGTAAATAAAATTTTACTTGATGGAATAAAAAAAGGAGTTTCAGATATTCATCTGGAACCCTTCGAAAAAAAATTCCGCATCCGTTATAGAGGAGATGGCATTCTTTATGAGGCTGCCAGCCCACCTGTCAATATATCTCATCGCATCATATCCCGGATTAAAGTCATGTCAAAAATGGATATTGCTGAACGACGAGTACCTCAGGATGGCCGGATAAAAATGAAAATATCCAAATCTCGTGCTATTGACTTTCGTGTTAATACTTGCCCCACTCTATTTGGTGAAAAAGTTGTTTTACGTATTTTAGACCCCACCAGCGCACAACTTGGTATCGAAAAACTAGGCTTTGAACCTGAGCAGCAAAAACTTTTTCTTGATGCTATCCACCGTCCTTATGGCATGGTTTTGGTGACAGGTCCAACAGGGAGTGGTAAGACAGTCTCTCTTTATACCGGGCTCAATATTTTAAATAAAATAGAGCGCAATATTTCTACGGCTGAAGATCCTGTTGAAATAACTGTTGAGGGTATCAACCAGGTCAACATGAATGTTAAAGCAGGTTTAACCTTTGCTGTTGCCTTAAAAGCCTTTTTAAGACAAGATCCTGATATTATCATGGTTGGTGAGATTCGTGATTTAGAAACAGCCAGTATTGCGGTGAAAGCCGCTCAAACAGGTCACTTGGTATTATCAACCCTACACACTAATGATGCTCCTCAAACCATTAACCGTTTGATGCAAATGGGTATCGAGCCCTTTAATATTGTTTCTGCCGTTAATTTAATTATGGCGCAACGCTTAGGCCGAAGACTTTGTGAGCATTGTAAAAAAGAAGCTGACTACCCAGAGAGTACTTACCTTAATGCTGGCTTTAAAGCAGAAGAACTTGATGAATTAAAAGCCTACCTTCCTGTGGGATGTGAACAATGTAATAACGGCTATAAAGGACGAGTGGGTATATACCAGGTCATGCCCATTAGTGAAAAAATGCGAGCACTCATTCTTAATGGAGGCAATGCAATGGAAATGGCAGAATTATCTAAAAGTGAAGGTACTAATGATCTTAGAGCATCTGGTCTGGAAAAAGTACGTCAAGGTGTTACTAGTCTTGAAGAAGTCGATAGAATAACTGAGGAATAATAATGGCAAAAGATATAGTTCAAATTGACTTCGTCTGGGAAGGCAAAGATAAAGTTGGCAATAAAACAGGAGGGACAATTGGTGCCAAAAATGAAGTTATTGCTCGTACTGATTTACGCAAAATGGGTGTCAGGGTTACAAAGATAAAGAAAAAACCCAAACCATTGTTTGCAGCCAAAACTCAAGCAATCCTGCCTGGAGATATTGCTGTTTTTGCTCGTCAATTAGCCACTATGCTTGAAGCAGGGGTTCCGTTAGTACAATCTTTCGACATTATCGGTAAAGGTCATAAAAACCCCAGTATGGGTGAAATGCTACTGTCCGTTAAAACTGATATAGAAGGTGGTGACTCTCTGGCAGAAGCTCTTAAGAAGAAATACCTTTATTTTGATGATTTATTTTGTAACCTGGTTGAAGCGGGCGAGCAAGCGGGGGTTCTTGAAACTTTACTTGATAAAATAGCTACTTATAAAGAAAAATCTGAATCCATTAAGAAAAAAGTAAAAAAAGCACTCACATATCCTATTGCTGTCCTTGCTATTGCGTTTATTGTGACGGCTATTTTACTTATTTTTGTAGTTCCTGTTTTTGAAGAATTATTTCAAAGTTTTGGGGCAGATCTCCCCGCTTTTACTAAATTCGTTATAAGTATGTCTGAATGGGCTCAAACTTGGTGGTGGGCTGTTATTGGAGTGATTATTGCCATCGTTCAGGTATTTATCTTTTTTAAAAAACGTTCTGTCAAATTCAGACACTTTATTGACAAGACATTACTCAGAATCCCGATCATTGGAATGATTCTAGACATGTCTGCTCTTGCCCGTTTTTCTAGAACCCTTGCAACAATGTCTGCTGCAGGTGTGCCATTAGTTGATGCTCTTGAGTCAGTTGCGGGAGCATGTGGTAACATTATCTACTATGAAGCTGTAATGAAAATACGCGATGATGTATCAACAGGGCAACAGTTACAATTTGCCATGCAACAAGTAGAAATATTTCCTCACTTGGTTATCCAGATGGTTGCAATTGGTGAAGAGTCGGGGAAAATCGATCATATGTTAGATAAAGTTGCTGATTTTTATGAAGAAGAGGTTGACAATTTAGTTGACAACCTAAGTAGTTTAATGGAGCCTTTTATCATGGTCATCCTGGGGACTTTAGTGGGTGGTTTGATTGTTGCTATGTATCTTCCTATATTCAAGCTTGGTGCGGCTGTCGGTTAAACCTGAGGGGACTAGGTTAAGAATAAAAAAACCTTTAGCTAAATAAACAATCACAAGGACGTGATTAATTACTTAGGAGTGAGGATTAAATAAGTTGCACTCCTTATGGTAATAAACTCTTTTTTTAAACCAATCGGGCTTTTATGCAAGAACTTCAAATTATTCTTCAATCATCACCCATCCTATTAACAGTACTTGTTTTAATCATGGGTTTACTCATTGGAAGTTTTTTAAATGTAGTGATTTATCGACTTCCTGTGATGATGGATCGTGACTGGAGAAAGGAATGTACTGAGTATCTTGAA
>JAGLUC010000151.1 GCA_023134955.1 Methylococcales bacterium
GTTCTTTGGTAAGTGGTTTAGTAACTCTAGCCATTTTAGTAACACCGATTTTGATGATGTTACTATGAGTGTTACTAAAAACCTGGTTTTTTATGAAACGTTATAGGATGTTATAGACATAAAAAAACCCGAAAACCTAGTGTTAATCAGGTGTTTCGGGCTTTTGTTGTTTCTTATAAAACTGTGTTTGGTGGAGGCGGCGGGAATTGAACCCGCGTCCGCAAGCACTCCGCCTAAAGGTCTACATGCTTATCTCGCGCTTTTGATTTAGCTAATACCTACCCGTCGAGCCAAGAAAAGTACCAGCGATTTCGATTGGGTTTAACGCTTCAAGCTCCGAACTAAGCCGTGGCGCGATCTTATGTGAGATGACTTCTGAATGCCCCGACCTACACGGATGTAGGAAGTGCAGTTTTTGCAGGAGCAAAAAACTGCCGAAGGACTCTATACGCATAAGCACATATAGCCAGAAGAGTGGTGCAGGGTTTAAGCTGCTAGAGCCACTGAGTAGTTTTCGTCATTTGCGAATACTTTAATGTCAGTAGATTTTACGTGGTGTACTGTCCACGGCATGCACTCAAGGTTTTGCTACCCACGTCGAAGCCAAGTCGCCCCCAAGTAATCTTTATTATACTTTAATTAATGGCAAAGTGCCATTTTATTTATCCACTAACATCCTGTTTAATTGCTTATTTTCAATAGCTTTTTTTACTGCTGAACCTTGCTCATCACAAGACTTTATTAAGCTTTTAAGTGGCTCTGTTATTTGTTGATGTTGCGTTTTTAATTCATTAATCAGTTGTGCGATATTTAGTTCTATGGTTTTTAAAGCAATGTCCAAGCCTTTAATCAGCCCTCTTAACGCGGCTTTTTCTAAAGAGGGTTGTAGTTTCTTTTTTATGAAGAAGGGGATTAACCAACTGAGTAAGATTAATAACAAACTATGAACTGCAAAGTTTACCCCTAAAAAAGCCTCGTTAGTGATTGAGCTATCATAATAGCCTTGAAATACTTGATAACCCACCACACTTAAAGCTGTTATCGGTAAAACAATTTCACAAATATTAACGATTTTTAAAACCATTCTTTGTATTAGATTGCCAGGATTAACTAATGATTGGCGACAAGCTAATTCCGTTTGAGTTTGAACAGTCTTTTCAGCGCCTTTTCTTAATATCAGTAACTCTTTTCTGACGGGGGCTAGTGGAATGCCATGTTGTTCTGTGGTTAAAATCAAATTATCTAAATAATCATTAAATCGACTTTGTGCCCAATCATCCCATAATTTAGTGTCATTTTGTTTGGGGACACTGGCTGTTTTAGAGAACTCTACAGCAGCTTGCTTTAATAGCCATTCAAATCCTGTGTTTAAAACGGTTTCAGTTTGTGACCAGCTTTGAGCGTGATATTGCAGTAATTTGGAAAAGCCTTGCTCACTACCCAAACAATGCAAACCTTGTTGTAAATTGTGTTTCAGGTGGTTGCTTCGCTGTTGTGTACTTTGTAACTCTATTTGTTCTACTATACTTTTATTAGCTAAAGATTCGATACGTGCTTGCAGTTGGTCTAACTCATCATCATATTTAAGTGCTTCATCTATACAGGTGGTTTTAAAAATAACGGGATTGCTAAAACCAGCTTTATTGAGTTGTTGCTTAAAATCATCATATTGAGCCGATTCCCCTTTATCCCATTGGTTTATGACAAACAACCAGGCGTGACTTGCACCTTCAGCTAATAATAATTGCCATGCCTTGTTATCTCTATATCTTTCTGGACTTACTACATAAATCAGCACATCTATATAAGGAAGCCATTGCAGCACAATATGTTTGTTTTTTTCTTCGGTGCTATCAAAGTCTGGCATGTCAATCCAGATGACCTTTTCATTTGATGGATTTGTATGCTGCGACAATTGAATTTGTTGCAAAGGAAATTTTTCTTCCAGTTGATGAAGTGATATTGATTGATGGTGAAATAAAGTCACTTCTCGAGAAGTAGGTCTTTCAACTCCGGATTTGGCAATAGATTGCCCGGCAAGTTTATTTAACAAAGAGCTTTTACCAACACCTGTACCGCCCATAAAGGCAACCACCAAGGGTCTTTCATCTGTTTTTTGAAACAACTGTTTAGCTTCACCATGCTTTTCTTCAGTCATTGATGAAGCCATTGTTTGGTCAAGCCAACCCGTATTAGTGGCTTGTTGAGACCAGTCCTTTACATTGGCGACCAGGTCAGAGTATTCGTATGCCATGTTTTTTCTCTTTGCGCTGTAACTCAGCTTTTTGTAATTGTTCAACTGATATATTAAATCGACTTTGATCTGACACTTGTTCAGGCAATGTATATAAAGTTTGCTGTAAACAAGCGATGAATATGTCTTGCTTTACTGTGTCCAACTGATGTTTTTTTAATTCCGCTTCAACCTTACCCATATAACCACCCACTGCACTTTCAGTTAATAGTGAGGTGATTGATAGCATAGCCGGGGTTATAACCAGGTCGTGGACACCAATTCCACCCGTATAAATAACCAGTGCCATTGCAGCAGCATCAGTTGATACTCTGGTTGCTCTTAAGCTATTTAAAAGTATGGGTTGTTCAGATAGTTTGTTATAAAGTCGATTGGCCGTTTCTTCAACATCTAGTTGAAATGATGAATAATAGCTATCTATCGCTAATTGCTGGGCATTTAAAATGTCATTTTTTTGTTTTCTCAATAAACAGTAATTATCTTTCCACCATTTATGCTGCTTGGTATCAGAATCAATTTTTCCTAGCAATTGTTCAGATAATGAAATTAATAAATGCTCACCAATTTGATTTAAAAGAGAGACTTCCAGGCTAACTGGTACAGTATCTAGCTTACCCATAGACATGATTTTTCTGACTGGCCATGTCAAAACACGTCGGGTTTTTGTTAAAATCTTTGAGATACCAGGAATTTCCAGTAAACCAAGTAATTTAATCAGTGCATTTTGAAAAGTATCATAATAATGTGGGTGATTTAAATAATCTCTTTGATACTCGCCTAATGCCTGTTCAATGCTTTTATCAACTAATGAATGCCATTCTTTAATTGACACATGTTCTGTAACGACAGGCTCTAACCAACTGTGCCAATATTTATTGAGAAATTCTTTTTGATAATCAAAATGTTTGTTTTTTTGAGATTTTTTTTGTAAATTCAAAAACTGATCTCTTTCAGACACTGGCCAAACAGGCATGGCTGTTTGTTTATGATAATACAGTGGAATAACTTCAGGAAAAGAGTCATTCCTAACATGTTGCCATTTTTCTTTTAATGACTTAAAAATTAAATCTTCAGTACCCTCGATCATTTTATTGACACAAATTAAAGTAGGCTGATGAAACGATTCAATCATTTCCATCATTTCCCAAACCGACTGGTCAGCATACTTTTCTTTACTAACCACTAAAACGATAATATCTGCCAGAGCAATTGTTCTTATTACACCTTCTCTGTAATCAGTTGAGTCAATAGAGTCAAAATCAGGGGTATCCCAAAATACGCAGGCAGGTAATAATTCACTGTTTTTTTTATTCTCGGTTAATGCATAACTATCATAACGATGGTTATTTAGTTCACTAATATTTAATTGCTGAAATCGACCAAAATAATTTTGCAAATTAGCACTATCTTGTAAAATCGTATCACAGCAAAAACCTTGTGGATGCACAGTGTACCCAGCCAATGGGCTAACACCTGCTAAATCAGAATTGAGGATTAAATTAGAAATAGAACTTTTACCCGCTTGTGTAGGGCCGATAATAGCTATTTGTAGAGGCGTTTCGGGGTAGGACTCAAGCAAATCACCTTTCTTTAAAAATGCTTCTGTAAAAACAAGTTGCTCAATACGTTGTTGATATAACGCATAAAGGGCATCTGTTTCACATAGCCTGGTCTCGATCGTTTGGTAACGCTGTTTTAATAATTGGACAAATTCCAGCATAAATGATGAGCTTAGGTTTATAATAACCACTTATTTTACTTTGTTTAAAAACCTGGCGTAGTTAAAATTATAAAAAAATCAGGTTTGTTTGTTTTTTAGGGAATAGTTCACAATTAATGCTTAGCATTTTCAAGTTATTCCTTTGTTTTTGAGGTTTGTTTTTCATGAAAATTTTATCAACTGTTTTTATTTTTATCATCTCTATTTCCTTATTTGGATGCACCAGCGGTAATGAGGTTAGTGGTCGAAGTATTAAAAGCGCAAATAGATCTGTTAACCGAATAAAAGATCGCTTACCTACAGAACAACGTATTGAGTTTGAAGTGTCTTACTGGACATTACGAGATTCCATTAAAACCAGGGATGAATTTCTTGATACTGTCGGTGGAAAAACACCAGAACAACTTATTAAATTAGGAAAAGAAGTTTTTCAGCAACGTAAAAATACTGGTTTTAAAAATTATGATCAATATAGCTCTTGGGATCAGATGATTGCACAATTTACTCAAGAAAGATTTGAGCAAAATAAACGCAAAAAAATAGATAATAGAACACAAGGTGGCGCAAATAATGTGTTATATAATCTTTGATTTTATAAAGTTATAGAGCGGACTTCGGTAGCTTGGGTTGATGAACGAAATTTAGCTATTAATCGTTCTAAAAGTTTTCGCAGTAATGAAAAAGTAGTCTGTATGAAGTTTACCTAATATGGGAAACCGATGACTCGAAATCCCGTATTACACTTCGATTCATACGGACTACAATATGTGTTAATAAAACAGTGTCAAAATACCCCGCCAGAACTTTTGGGACGATTAATATTATCGCAAAATGCCAAGAGTTTGGGATTCTTGTCGTCTCGGCAACTGCTCCTACATTACTTTACTCTACTACACACCATCCATGGTGTTATGCTTTGCTCTACCTCCTGCATCCTTGCAGTCGACCCAGATCTACCTGTAATTACGACAATAAATCTAGCCTCTAGGGATTTGTAATACTTGCCCTATTTTCAATTGATTACTTGCCAAGGCATTTGCTGATTTAATCGACTTCATGCTAATGCCATATTGCTGTGCAATACCAGACAAGGTCTCTCCACTTGAAATAACATGTCTGTTTCTGGTATTCAAAGCAAGGTAGGTATCAGCTGGCGCATGTTGATTAAAATAACCCACCACTCCTTTATATATAGCATTAGCCATTTTTTGCTGATGTTTTTTACTTTTTAGTTTCTTTTCTTCTTTGGGATTAGAAATAAATGCTGTTTCAACCAAAATAGAAGGAATATCCGGAGATTTTAAAACCATAAACCCTGCTTTTTGTACATTATTTTTATGCAAATGACCAATGGTTTTAAAATTGCTTAATATTTTCCCAGCGACATCACGACTGGCTTCTTTAGTGGCTGTTTGTGACAAATCCATTAATACAGTTGCTAACATATCTTCTTTATCAGCTAATGAAACACCACCCACCAAATCAGCCGAATTTTCATGTTTAGCAAGCCATCTAGCTGCTTCACTGGATGCGCCTCGATTGGATAAAGTAAACACTGAAGCACCTCTAACTCTGGAGTTTTTAAAGGCATCTGCATGGATTGATATAAACAAGTCAGCTTTAGCTTTACGGGCAATTTTCATACGTTTTCTTAGGTTGATATAGTAATCACCTTTACGTACCATTACTGCCTTCATACCCTTTTTTTTATTAATAAGAGTCGCAAGTTTTGTCGCAATAGCAAAAAC
>JAGLUC010000152.1 GCA_023134955.1 Methylococcales bacterium
GTCTTTCGTCTTTCGTCTTTCGTCTAACCCTTTTATCTAATACAGCCCATTGAAACAACAAATCATATTCATATCTGACTTACACCTTTCCCTGCATAAAAAATCAATTATTCAAAAGTTTATTGGTTTTCTTGACAATCAAGCACGTGAAGCGAGTGCTGTTTATATTCTAGGCGACTTGTTTGACAGTTGGGTGGGTGATGATGACAATACCCCACCTAATAAAAGAATTAAAAAGCATCTCAAACAATTAACTGACTCGGGAACCAAAGTATTTCTTATTGTTGGCAATAGAGATTTCCTGCTCGGTAACAAATTTTGCCAAGAAACTGGAATAAAGCTACTTGATGATTTTGCAGTAATTGAGTTAAACGGCATTAAAACTCTGCTAACACATGGTGACTTATTATGCACTGATGATATTCCTTATCAAGCGTTCCGCAATAAATCACGCACTCAGGAATGGATGCAAAATGTTCTATCAAAGCCACTGATATTACGTTTAGCCGTTGCTCGCTGGTATCGTTTTCGTAGTTACTTCCACAAACGCAAAAAATCACAAGACATTATGGATATTAATCAACAAACAGTGATTGATGTCATGCAAAAAAATCAATGCTTACGCCTTATTCATGGACATACACATCGTCCGGCTATCCATAATTTTGAAATAGATAAGCAGACGGTTCAACGTTTTGTGCTCGCTGAATGGCAAAAAGACTCAACAGAAATATTATATTGGGATGCTAAGGGTCATCATACTAAAAATATATAAGCTAAAAATTTGATACAGATATAGTTTTTCAAAGTAGGACAAAAATAAATTTTACCCCATAAAACAAGCTTACTTTGACAAGGGAGATCTTAAATTTCAAATACTTAACTAATTCATATGTCAATAGCAAGGTATTGTTAACGGTAATATAGTAAAAATCAATCAACTTTATTAGTTGACTTTTAAGGCAAAATCATTCAATTTAAAGCACTGGAATAGCTCTTCTCGTTAAATTCTTCTTAACCATAAAAAGAATAAAAAAGAAAGCCATCCATAAACTAATATTAGTCTTAGGTGCGAGGATTTAATAATATCTCAGTGTCAAAATTTGGATATTATTGAAGTCTCACTTCTTACAATAACATAATAACCGTATTCTGCTTTATGTCAGATTACATTGGAGGAAACATATGAAGAAGCCTTTAAAGAGCTTGCTGATTGCTTCAACTGTCGCTGCTCTGCTTTCTGCTCCTGCAGTATCGACTGCAAACAGCAATGTTGAAAGCTTAACTAGAGACCCTGGCAACTGGGCTACCGCATTGGGAGATTATGCTGGTACTCGTTACAGCAAATTAGATCAAATTACTAACAAAAACGTTAAAAACCTGCAACCAGCATGGTCTTTTTCTACTGGCGTACTTCGTGGACACGAAGGTGGCCCATTAGTTATTAATGATATTATCTATATCCACACCCCTTTCCCTAATACTGTTTACGCACTTGATCAAGCGACTCAATCAGTTATCTGGGAATATACTCCTACAATGGATGCTGACGTAACAATTCCAGTTATGTGTTGTGACACTGTAAACCGTGGTTTAGCTTACGGTGATGGAAAAATCTTCCTACAACAATCTGATACTGTATTAACAGCATTAGACGCTAGAACGGGCAAACGTATCTGGAGCGTACAAAACGGTGATCCTAAATTAGGTATGACTAACACCCAAGCACCTTTAGTAGTTAAAGACATGGTAATCACTGGTATCTCTGGTGGTGAGTTTGGTGTACGTGGTTTCTTGGTAGCTTACGACATTCGTACTGGTCGGATGCGTTGGAAAGGTTACAGCATGGGACCTGATGGCGATACTTTAATCGACCCTAGAAATACTACAACATGGGAGAATGGTAGAGTGACGCCTGTCGGCAGAGACTCAAGTACAAAAACCTGGGAAGGCGACCAATGGAAAATTGGTGGCGGTACAACCTGGGGCTGGTTCAGCTATGACTCTGATTTAAATCTGGTTTATTACGGTTCAGGTAACCCATCCACATGGAACCCAGTTCAACGTCCTGGTGACAACAAATGGTCTATGTCTTTATGGGCTCGTGATGCTGACACTGGTGAAGTTAAATGGGTATACCAAATGACTCCACATGATGAGTGGGATTTTGACGGTATTAACGAAACTGTTTTAGTAGATCAAAAAATCAAAGGAAAAATGCGTAAATTGATCGTGCATTTTGACCGTAATGGTTTTGGTTATACTTTAGACCGTGTTACTGGTGAATTGCTAGTTGCTGAAAAATTTGATGCATCAGTGAACTGGGCATCTCATGTTGATATGCACACTGGTCGCCCACAAGTTGTTTCTAAATATAGTACTGAGCAAAATGGTGAAGACGAAAATACAGTAGGCGTTTGCCCTGCTGCATTAGGTTCTAAAAATCAGCAACCCGTTTCTTTCTCTCCACAAACGGGTTATTTCTATATTTCTGGTAACCACTTATGTATGGAATATGAACCATTTGAAGTTTCATATACCGCTGGTCAACCCTATGTTGGTGCTACATTAACCATGATGCCTGCAGGTGCTGATGCAATAACGGGTAGAGCTGATGGCTCAACTAACCTAGGTCAGTTTACTGCATGGGATGCTACAACAGGTAAAATCATCTGGTCTAACAAAGAGACATTCTCTGTTTGGTCTGGTTCTGTTGCAACTGCTGGTGGTATTGTGTTCTACGGTACTTTGGAAGGTTACTTGAAAGCAGTTGATGCTAAAACAGGTAAAGAATTATATAAATTCAAAACACCTTCTGGCATCATTGGTAACGTAAACACTTGGTCTTACAAAGGTAAGCAATATGTTGGTGTATTATCAGGTATTGGTGGCTGGGCTGGTATCGGTATCGCAGCGGGTCTTGATTCTGGTGACGCTGATTCAGATACAGAAGGTCTGGGTGCTGTTGGTGCATACAGAAGCTTAAGTTCTTTCACTAAACTAGGTGGTACATTTACTGTATTCGCACTACCTGGTAGATAAGCTGATCTAACGATCAACTTTTAGTGACTAAAAAGCCCCAGTTGATTTTATAATCGGCTGGGGCTTTTTTTTGCCTGTTACTATGTAAAAGCACAAGTCAGGTGAGGCTAAAGCCTCACTTCCAAATACTGGTGATTTTTTACACTTAACTATCTTAACTTCTTGAAGCTTGCGCCTAGATTGGATGCTCCTATATCAAAAATTCGAATACAAGCCCCCGAGTTATACTTCACAATAAAGGCAGATAATCACTAAATAGAAAATAAGCTATAATCTCCCTCAGTAAACTCAATTAACTTAATTCCTCAATATCTTAATGAATTCACTTTTCAGTTATAAAAAAATATTCATAGGGCTATGCCTTACAGCATTTTCTTTATCAACATTAGCAGCTGAGGAAAAGTTTAGAGTCTGTGCTGACCCCTTACACCCCCCCTACTCAAGCAAATCCAAAGATGGTTTTGAAAATAAAATTGCGGCATTATTTGCCAAAGAATTAAACCAAGAACTTGAATATTACTGGTTTCCACAACGCATTGGCTTCATCAGAAATACATTAAAGTCACAAATCGGCAATACTGAACAATATAAATGCGATGTTGTTATGGGGCTTCCTGTTGGCTTTGACTTCGCTAAAACAACCAAACCTTACTATCACTCTACCTATGTCTTAATCATCGCCCAAGGGCGCGGCTGGGACAATATCAGCAAGGCTTCTCAGCTATCTAATTTATCACTACAACAGGAACAAGCCCTGAAAATTGCTATGTTTGATCGCGGACCAGGTACAACCTGGTTACAGCAACAAGGCTTGCTTGACCTGGGAATTCCTTATCAAACCATGACTGGTGACGATAAAAATAATGTAGCCATGCAAATAGAGAAGGATCTTAAAGCAGGAAAAATTGATATGGTTATTTTATGGGGACCTATGGCAGGTCATGTAATATCACAAAGCCCCAAAGGAACATACAAGGTGATTCAGATGAAGTCAGCACCTGGTATGAAATTTGATTTCTCAGTGGCAATGGGTATTCGGTATGGAGATAACAAAAGAAAACAAATGCTAGAAAACTTAATTGATAATAATAAAGATAAAATCCAGGCAATTATTGCTGAATACAATATTCCTTTATTAGATATTCCAAAACAACTCAGCAAAGAAAGGGATGATTAGTACTCAATCAATGTTGTATACTCTTTGCGCCCAAGAATACCCCGCTTTAGTGTGTATGTTAATGAACTACAGCAAAGCATTACACTTTCTGACGTTTTTTTAACATCAAATAAACACAATAGGTTGCTGCCGCTGCTGTCACATGCTTAATAGTATGCCCACTGAACATTTGACCTGTTTGCTCAAAAATAAACGAATCAGCCCATTCAAACACCTTGGCGAGAATATAAAATCCCAATCCATATAGCAAATAACGGCTTTGTCTGTCCTTATTCTTATACAAATAGAGAATAAGAGGTATGGCCGTTAAAGTACCAAATTGAACAAAACCATAAAAGCGTAAATCATCAGTGAAATGCCAATAAACCACACTGGACAATCCCAATAAAACTGCCATAATCAAAAGATTTTTTTCGGCAACATTAATAGCTGTATTTTCAATAAACAGTGCAACGAATAAACCCATAAAGCTAATTGTCATGGGTAAACGATCCCACACCAAACTTTTATTATCAGGACTCCAATGATAATACATAGAGCCTAGTGCAACTAAAATCAAGCCAAAAAAGAACACTCGCCAAGATAAAGAAATTTCACTCCCTTCCTTTTCAGCAAGTAATAAGCCAGCCACACCAATTATTATAAAAAACAGATTGCTGACAACATCCAGAAAATTAGGAATGAAAAACCATTGTCTTTTGTCTGCTAACAGATGATAACTTAAATCCTGTTTAACTGGCTCCGTTGCCAATAAAATACCAAGAAATAAAACACTGTAAATAATACCCATATAAATGAGCATCTTATTTTGAGAATTAATTATTTTTTTCAAGGTTTTCATTTACTTTGGGTTCTATGGTTCGAGGTGAGATTTAATAAGAGCCTAATTATGATAAATATACTCTTTACGTTTAAGAACACCTCATTTAAGTGTGTAGATTGTTGTGGTGGGCTAGGCGTAAAGCAGCAGGAATAGCAGTCTATTTCAATGCTTTACTCGGCAATTGCTCCTGCATTGCTCTACTACATGCCATCCATGGCATTAAACAACACCCATCGCAACAAGCTGCATGCTTGGGTGAGGTATTCTTGAGCGTGAAGAGTATAACTCGAAGCAATATTGATGGAGTGCTATTAATCGTCACAAAAGTTCTGGCAGGGTATTTTGACACTGTTTTATTAACACATATTGTAGCCCGTATGAAACGAAGTGTAATACGGGGGTTCGAGTCATCGGCTCCCCGTATTGCGTAAACTTCATACGGGCTGCTTTTTCATTACTGCGATACTTTTGGAACGATTAATAAAAATCGTCACAATTGTTAGTAAGCCACACTACTATCGACCAAACATCCTGACCAGATGAGCCAATCGTCCAACTCGCTCTTCAGTTAACTGGTTCCAGTCAAAACGCCATTTCCAGTTACCCTCACAGGTACCAGGAATGTTCATCCTATGTTCCGAACCAAGCTCTAAAATATCCTGCATAGGTATTATTGCTAAATTTGCTACAGAAGCTAAGGCAGTACCTATCATTGTGTATGGCATAGAGGTTTTTGAAAAGCCCAAATATTCATAAATATGATATTTATCATGCTCATTAAGCGAATTAAACCAGCCTAATGTAGTGTCATTATCGTGAGTACCCGTATAGACAACACTATTTTTTTCATGGTTATGTGGCAGATAAAAGTTATCCGAACTACCATCAAAGGCAAACTGCAAGATTTTCATACCTGGTAAATTAAATGAATTCCTCAAGGCATCTACTTCAGCTGTAATAACTCCGAGATCCTCTGCCACTAACGAAATAGAACCACATTCTTGTTCAATGGCTTGTAGTAGTTCCTTTCCTGGAGCCAAAACCCATTGCCCATTTATTGCGGTATCTTCTTCCGCAGAAATTTCCCAGGCCGACTCTAAGCCTCTAAAATGATCAATTCTTAAAACATCAAACAATTCATCCTGGGTTTTAATTCGCTCAACCCACCATTTAAACCCCGTTTTCTTTAGATATTCCCAATCATAATGTGGATTGCCCCAAAGCTGTCCTGTTTCAGAAAAATAATCTGGTGGGACACCTGCAACCACAGACATCTCCCCCTCTTTATCTAACTTAAAAACTTTCCTGTTTGCCCAGACATCGGAGCTATCATAAGAAACAAAAATAGGAATATCACCAAATAACAAGACATTCTTATCTTTGGCATAGGCTTTAAGTTCATTCCATTGAGAAAAAAACACAAATTGCTCAAACTTGACACTATTAATCAAAGAACTCAGGCGCTCCCTTGCCTTTTTCATAGCTGCGGATTGTCTATTTTTTAAAGCTTTAGGCCACTGGTTCCAACATTGACAAGAAAACTCCTGTCTCAGCGCAAAAAACAAAGCAAAATCATCTAGCCAACTTTTACTTTGCTTACAAAATGATTCAAAATTTTCCTTATCTTCTTTAGTAGCAAGCGATTGAAAACCCAAAAAAGCCTTGGCAGTTAAACAACTTTTACCAAAAGCATCACCTGCATAGCAGTCATCACATTCTTCACTTTTTTGTAACCAGCCTTTCTCTGTCAACCACCTCATATTAATAAAAGCAGGATTACCCGCATGGGCTGATAAACATTGGTAAGGCGAACCACCACTATGCGGCATACCTAGTGGCAGGGTTTGCCAGACTGTAATTCCAGAATTATGTAAAAAATCAACAAAATTATAAGCTTCTTGCCCAAGATCCCCACTCCCACCATCACTTGGCAAAGAAGAAATGTGAAGTAATATACCTGCCCTACGATAATTTAATGGGTTTTTCATTTTTTACTTGAAAATTAATAGTGTTCACTAAAAAACCCTGCTTGAGACTGACATAAAAAAAACATATCACTCAAACAGAGTTTTAGGAAAAATTTGATAAAATTTACTTAACAATAAGATGTCTATGCTGACCTAACATTTCAGGCGTTACTAAAACAACACCCTTGTCACTGACATTAAATCTTTTTTCATCTTCCGCTCTATCTTCACCAATAACAGTACCTTCAGGAATGTTACAGCCTTTTTCAATAATTGCTTTAGTAATGCGACAATTTCTGCCAATAATAGCTTCAGGTAAAATGACTGAATCCTTAACGACTGAATGAGAGTTTACTCTTACATCAGAAAAAACCAGTGAATGTTTAACGGTCGCACCTGAAATAATACAACCACCTGAGACCATAGAGTCAATTGCCTGCCCCCTTCTATCATGATCATCGAAAACAAATTTTGCAGGTGGGTTTTGCGCTTGATAAGTCCAGATAGGCCAGGTTTTATCATATAAGTTTAAATCTGGATTAACACCAATCAATTCCATATTAGCTGACCAGTAAGCATCAAGTGTACCCACATCACGCCAGTAACTTTGCTCGCCTTGTAAGTTTAAAAAAGGATAAGCATTAACAATATACTCATCTATAACCGATGGAATAATATCATGTCCAAAATCTCTGGTTGAACCTGCTGTTTCAGCATCTTTAATCAACTGCTCAATAAGAAACTCGGTATTAAAAACATAGATTCCCATAGAGGCTAATGCAACATCTGAACGCCCGGGAATAGAGGGGGGATTGGCTGGTTTTTCAACAAACTCCTGAACTTGCCTGTTTTTATTAACATGCATCACCCCAAATTCTTTTGCCTCATCCAATGAAACCTCAAGACAACCAATGGTCAAGTCAGCACCCTTGTCGACATGGTCTGCCAACATTGCACCATAATCCATTTTGTAAATATGGTCACCAGCAAGAATTAAAATATGCTCAGAACTATTGCTACGCAACATATCAATACTTTGATAAATAGCATCGGCAGTACCTTCATACCAGCCGCCACCTTGAGCTGTTTGTTGTGCAGGCATTAAATTCACAAACTCACCAAATTCACCCCTTAAAAAGCCCCAGCCTTGCTGAATATGTTTAATTAGTGGATCTGCCTTATATTGAGTCAGTATGCCTATCTTTCGTATGCCAGAATTTATACAATTAGATAAAGGAAAATCAATAATTCTAAATTTACCACCAAATGGAACTGCTGGCTTGGCACGCCAATCTGTCATTTGGTGTAATCGCGAACCACGACCACCTGCTAAAATTAAAGCTATCGTACCGCGTGTTAATTGACTAACAAATCGCTCGTGCTGTGGTTTTTTTGAATCTGGCATATACAACCCCTTATCTAAAGATTATAACTTTATTATTGTTGTAGGAAAAAATCAGACATTCAAACCTGTAAACCTGCAAACAATGATTACGTAGTTTAATTTATTTAATCTTCTATCCTGAAATTTGTTAAACTCACTATTTGTTATTCTACTACAATCTATAATCGCGAGGCATTGCAAAGTGAACAATAAAACAAAAATAAATCAAATTAATGCTGATTTAGCTCGTGTCACTGAAGCAAAACATTCCAATGTTTTTTCGGTTTTAGGTCGTCATAAAAAAGGCACTGTAACAACAATCACGCTCTATTTACCTTATGCAGAGTCTATAAGCCTTGGATCAGATGGCGCTGCTTTTAATAGAATCCCTGACTCTGATTTTTTTCAATATCAAACAACAAAAGACAATTTACCTGAGCACTACCAGCTACAATGGCTTGATAAAGAGGGAAATACACACCTCGGCTATGACCCTTATGATTTTGGTACTGTTATCCCAGAATTTGATCAGCACCTTTTTTCATCGGGAAATCATTGGCATATATATAAAAAATTAGGTGCTCATTTGCATACTATTGATAATATTAAAGGCGTTCATTTTGCTGTTTGGGCTCCTAATGCACACAGGGTCAGCGTTATTGGTGATTTTAATCACTGGGATGGTCGTTGTAATGCCATGCGTTGTTTAAGTGGTAGTGGTATTTGGGAAATATTTATTCCTGGTCTCACTGTAGGCTGTACCTATAAATTTGAAATATTGAGCAATCAATCAGAACAAATTCTTGTCAAAACAGATCCTTATGGACAACAATTTGAGCTACGCCCACAAACAGCCTCTATTGTCAGCAATGAAAACCATTACAAATGGCTAGATAAGCAATGGATGGAACATCGGAAAGAGCATGACTGGATAAAAGAAGCTATGTCTATTTATGAGGTTCATCTTGGTTCCTGGAAACGAGATAGCGATGGTGATTTTCTTAGCTATAGAGAACTGGCAACTGATTTAGTCAATTATGTTAAAGATCTGGGCTTTACCCATATTGAGCTATTACCTGTTACCGAACACCCTTTAGATGATTCCTGGGGCTATCAAACTACAGGTTATTTTGCACCTACTAGCCGACATGGCACTCCCGATGACTTCCGGTTTTTCATTGATGTTTGCCACCAAAATAATATTGGTGTCATTTTAGACTGGGTACCTGCTCATTTTCCTAAAGATGCATTTGCTCTAGCCCAGTTTGATGGCACTGCATTATATGAACATGAAGACCCTAAAAAAGGCGAACACCGTGACTGGGGCACATTAATTTATAACTACAGTCGCAATGAAGTCAAAAACTTCCTACTTGCCAGTGCTAATTTTTGGTTAGAAGAATTTCATCTTGATGGTCTGAGAGTGGATGCTGTGGCTTCCATGCTTTATCTTGATTATTCCCGTGAAGCTGATGACTGGGTTCCAAACATACATGGTGGAAATGAGAATTTAGAAGCCATCGACTTCATGAGACAGATGAATTCAATCACTCATGAGCAACACCTTGGGACTGTTGTTATCGCTGAAGAATCCACCTCTTGGCCACAAGTGACTCGCCCAACATGGACAGGTGGGCTGGGGTTTTCCATGAAATGGAATATGGGCTGGATGCACGACTTACTTTCTTATATGCAACAAGATCCTGTGCATAGAATGCACCATCATGATAATTTGACTTTTGGTATGCTCTACGCCTTCTCTGAAAATTTTGTATTGCCTTTTTCTCATGATGAAGTCGTTCACGGCAAAGGTTCCATGTTAAACAAAATGCCAGGGGACGAATGGCAACGCTTTGCTAATTTACGCCTGCTTTATACCTTTATGTTCACTTATCCAGGTAAAAAGCTTTTATTTATGGGCTGTGAATTTGGTCAAGGAATTGAATGGAATTTTAACCAAGGTCTCGATTGGTATACTCTGGATTTTCCTCAACATAGTGGTCTTAAATCACTGGTTAAAGACCTAAATAAAATTTACACCAAACATCCAGCCCTATATCAACATGACTTTGAACACGAAGGCTTTGAGTGGATTGATTGTCATGATGTCAATCATTCAATCATTAGTTACCGTCGTAAAACGACTGAAGAAGAGCTCATTGTTATTTTAAACTTTACACCTGTGGTCAGAAAAAACTACCGGATAGGTGTTCCCAGAGCAGGTCATTACACAGAAATTTTTAATTCTGACTCTCAGTTTTATAATGGTAGCAATTCGGGTAACAATTCTGTTCTCTCAGAGCCCACACCCTGGATGGATCTTCCTCACTCAGTCAACCTTACTCTTCCTCCATTAGCGGGCATCGTGTTAAAACTATGAAAAAAATACTTTTTGCAAGCAGTGAAGTACACCCATTAATTAAAACGGGTGGATTAGCCGATGTAGCAGGTAGCCTGCCACGTGCTCTTGCTGAGCTTGGACAAGATATAAGAATTGTTTTACCTAATTACCAATCATTAAAAAAGACCGAAGACGTGCGTTTTATTAGCACGGTTACCGTTAACCATATTGATAGCAACATTCTTGAAACTCAACTCCCTGGTAGCAATGTTATTGTCTGGCTAGTTGATTGCCCTGCCCTGTTTAACACCCCAGGGAATCCTTATGTTGATGAATCAGGTAACCCTTGGGACAATATTGCTGACCGTTTCAGCTTGTTTTGTCGTGTTATTGTCGAAATTGCCATGGACAGAGGGCATCTGAACTGGCGACCTGACGTTGTTCATTGTAATGATTGGCAAACAGGGCTAGTACCTGCATTATTATCACTGGAAAGTAACGCTCCTTCAAGCCTGTTTACTATTCACAATATGGCCTATCAAGGCATGTTTCCAGCCACTACCTTTAATAACTTAAATTTACCCTTGCAATTATGGCATCATGACGGACTTGAGTTCCATGAAATGCTATCATTCATCAAAGGTGGTTTATCTTATGCAAACCGAATCACTACAGTGAGCCCAACTTATGCATTGGAAATACAGACACCTGAATTTGGCTACGGTCTGGAAGGTCTATTAGGTCATAAGCATAAAGTGTTAAGCGGAATTATTAACGGTATGGATCTTGATCAATGGAATCCAGAAACAGATACAGCCATTAGCGAACCATATAGTTTCAAAACACTTGCTAATAAAATGATTAACAAAACATCATTACAGGCAAGATCCTCCCTTCCAGTAAATAAATCCGTGCCGTTATTTGGATTAATCAGCCGACTTGTTGAGCAAAAAGGTATTGATCTTTTGATTGACTGCCTCACTGAAATGGTCGATATGCCATTACAATTAGTTTTACTGGGCAGTGGTGATAAAAGTGTTGAACGAAAATTATTAGATTTTGCACGCCTTTATCCTAAGAAAGTCTCCGTCACTATCGGCTACGATGAAGCACTGGCTCATCAAATTGAAGCGGGGGTCGATGCTTTTCTCATGCCATCCCGTTTTGAACCCTGTGGTTTAAATCAAATGTACAGCCAACGCTACGGCACCATTCCTATCGTACGGGAAACAGGTGGACTTGCTGATACCATTGAAGATGCATTACCTAAAAGCCTATCTAATAACACAGCGACTGGCGTTTCCTTTAAAGAAGTAAGCTCGGGGGCTCTATTAGAAGCCATTAAAAGAACCATGTTGTTATATCACGATAAAAAAACCTGGAAGAAAATTCAAATCGCTGCCATGGAAAAAGATTTTTCCTGGCAAAACAGTGCTAAACAATATTTAGCTCTTTACCAGGAAATATAACTGGAGCCCGGTCATGTTGAAATGGTTACTTTTATGCTTACTGCTATTCAACATGTCTTGTTATGCCAATGAATCCACAATAGAGGTTATTCCACTTCATAACCGCTCTAGTTTAGAACTTCAATCAATTCTTACCCCCATGCTTGAAGACTCTGAACGCATTATTGCCAACCGCTCTAATCTTATCATAAAAGCTACACCAGCTCGCCAGCAAGAGATTAAAGAGCTTATTGAAAAGCTAGATACCGTTTTAAATAATTTATCTATCACTGTCATACAAAGTAGAACTAAAACAGCGCAACAACTCAATGCTTCTGCAAAGCTTAGAGTCAATATACCCATCGATCATCCTGCTAAGTCATCAACTCATATCAAAGGGTATTTTGCACAAACAGCAGGGCTATCAAAATCCGATAGCACTCAAGTTGTTAAAACTTTAGAAGGTCAAACGGCTTATATAAGGGTAGGTAATATTCATCCCATTCAAAACACTCATTATTATGATTCGCCTTACGGGCAACACTCTATTTCTAGTAATACTCAATATATAGAAGCAACAACAGGATTTAGAGTGATACCACGTTTAACTGCTGATGCTGATCAGGTTATCTTAGATATTACACCTTGGTCAGATAAAATGACTAGAAATGGGCAGATTGAAACACAGGGTGGGCATACTACAATACGAGTTAATTTAGGAGAATGGGTGGAAATTGGTGGCTTTAGTGAAAATAGCCAACTGTCAGAAAAGGGAAGTTTTTCTCGCACCTACTCATCATCTAACAAAAATATGCATATTTTAATTAAAGTTGAAAAGTAGATTCCTTGTTCCTTTATTACAAAAAAACCAACGCAAGCTATTGATTTTGTTAAAAAATATAGAGTGATGAAGGATTAATCTTTCAGGGATACTGGGTTATTTATTTACACCAGACCGACCGATTTAGCTTATATCGTAGCTGTCACTCATAGGAGTCGGAATTTATCAGGTATAGAAATAAATCTTGGGATGCAGAATAAAATCAATAAAGGTAATCAACAATGTAGCATTGTATGATCAGACCCCGGTCTTTTCCTCTAATCAAAAAGCCTACCAAAAGCAGATCACTTAAATATTCTTGTTATCAGAGGCAATAGTACTATTGCAATCAAGGTTGATAAAAGTATATCTGGACTGATTCCAAGTTCGAAAATAAAACCGGGTGGTGAGTTAATCGCAATGGTTAACCCCAAAATAAGTACAATAAAAAACAACTCTGCATGAGTCATTAAACCAACAACAATTATAGCAACCAAAGCCCACAAGAGTTTGTTGGTATCCATTCCCATAATCGATAAAGTTTTATTCGCTACAGTTATTCCGGCTGTCATAAAAAAAATCAAGCCAGTGAAAACAATATATGTGCCAGTATTATTTTTGATACTCATTTGCTCAATTGCCCATAATTTAAATTGTAACTATACTCAAAGTGCCAGTAGACATTTTTTAAGAAAATCGTTTTTTAAAAACCTCAAACCCATTTAGTAATATTAGAGGTTTTTTTGAAAAAAGCATATTTTAATTGTCTTTCCAGTAAATACAGCACTTCGTTTTATTGTTGTTATACCTTAATCTATGGCTATGTCACCGTTAGTGTGGAATTTTTTAAATGCTTTGATCATTCTTAAGCCCTCCCTTGCTGGGGAAGGGTAGATAATATTTATCCCATTCAAAATACTCATTATTATGGCTCCCCTAACAGGCAACATTCTATTTCTAGTAATACTCAATAATACTCTTCACGCCCAAGAACACCCTCATCTTATTGCGATGAGCGTTGTTTAATGCCATGAATGGCATGTAGTAGAGCAACACGGGAGCAGTTGCCGAGTAAAGCATTGAAACAGATTACTATTCCTGCTCCTTTACGACTAATAATATACACACTAAAATGGGGTATTCTTGAATGCAAAGAGTATATTAATCGTCCCAAAAGTTCTGGTAGGGTATTTTGACGCTCTTTTATTAACGCATATTGTAGCCCGTATGAAACGAAGTGTAATACGGGGTTTCGAGTCATCGGCTTCCCGTATTACATATACTTCATACGGGCTACTTTTTCATTACTGCGAAAACTTTTGGAACGATTAATATAGAGGCAACAACTGGGTTTAAAGTAACGCCACATTTAACGGCTGAGCTGATCAGGTTATCTTAGATATTACGCCTTGGTCAGATAAAATAACTAGAAATGGACGAATTGAAACACAGGATGGACATAGCGCAATATAAGTCAATTTAGGAGAATGGGGGGGAATTGATGGTGTGAGTAAAAATAGCCGATAATTAGAAAAAGGAACTTTTTCTCGTACCTACTCATCATCTAACAAAAATGAGGAGACAATCAAAAAAACATTAATCGTTTTTTTGATTAATTTTTAGTTTCAACAAATAAACGCGCCTGCTATCCGCATGTAGAACCTCAAAACGATAGCGATCGTACACTACTTTATCCCCTTTTTTAGGCATATAGCCAAGCTGATGAACGACAAAACCACCAATAGTTTCATGCTCATCATCCTTTAACTCGGCTGAAAAATATTCGTTAAACTCATCAATGGGTGTTAATGCTTTAAGGGTATATTTATTTGAACTGTGCTTATGTATATACTCTTCTTCCTGGGCATCATGCTCATCTTCAATTTCACCTACAATCTGCTCTAACACATCTTCAATGGTAACTAAGCCTGCTGTCATGCCATATTCATCAACAACAATAGCCATATGGTTACGTTCGGTGCGAAATTCTTTTAATAATACATTAAGCCGTTTACTTTCTGGTACGACACTCACTGGTCTCATAACGTCTTCAACCAGTAATGCTTTATTGTCTACTACATGAGCAAGTAAATCTTTTGCTAATAAAATACCCACAACCTTGCTACGATCATCTGCTATGACTGGAAACCTTGAATGCCCAAACTCCAAAACTATAGGGAAAATAGCTTCTAATGTTGCCTGTTTAGACACTGCATTTATTTGAATACGCGGAATCATAATATCCCTGACTCGCTTTTCCGAAAATTTCAAAACCCCTTCAATCATTGAAAGTGCTTCGGCATCAAGCAGATGTTTTTCTTGTGCTTCTTTTAATATATCCAGTAAATCATCTTGATCCTGTGGCTCCCCAGACAAAAATTGACCTATACGGTCTATTAAACCTTTCGGCTGGGGCTGACTACTCGGTGGTTTATCATTGCTCATGTATTACTTGTCTCCTCATACGGGTTTTTTATTTTTATTATGTTTAGAATCCTAATTTCTAACCCTTCCATTTCTTCAGCCTCATCATCCTCAACATGATTATAGCCTAACAAATGAAGCACACCATGAACAACCATATGTGCCCAATGATGCTCTAAAATCTTATTTTGCTGCTGACTCTCTTTTTCAACAACCCCAGCGCAAAGCAATAAGTCACCTAATAAATTACTTTCAATACCCTCTGGTACATCAAAGGGGAAACTTAATATATTAGTTGAGCCTTTTTTATGTCGATATTGTTCATTAAATTGAATCATTTCCGCTTCATCAACAATTCTAATAGTAATTTCTGAATCTTCTGACTCATCCTTTAAAACTGCATCAACCCATGATTGAAACTGATGCGGTGCTGGAATACTATTAGATTTAGAAACAATCTGAAAATCAAGTTTATTCACTTATGGCTGCTCTATTAATCCTGTGCCTTCTCATATCGCTCATAAGCCAGAACAATACGTTGAACCAAGGGGTGTCTTACCACATCTTTCGCGCCAAAGAAGGTAAAGCTAATGCCATTAACATCTTTCAAAACTTCTAACACATGTTTTAAACCCGACATTTTTTCATTAGGTAAATCAGTTTGCGTCACATCCCCTGTCACTACTGCTGTTGAACCAAACCCAACACGGGTTAAAAACATTTTTATTTGTTCAGTTGTGGTATTTTGAGCTTCATCCAAAATAATAAATGAGTCATTCAATGTTCTACCACGCATAAAAGCTAATGGGGCAACTTCAATCACATTTCGCTCCAATAGTTTTTCTACTTTTTCAAAACCTAACATATCAAATAAGGCATCATATAAAGGTCGTAAGTAAGGGTCAACTTTTTGAGCCATATCACCTGGTAAAAACCCTAATTTCTCACCTGCTTCAACTGCTGGACGAACCAAAATAATTCGCCTTACTGTTTCGGTTTGCAAGGCCTCTACGGCGCAAGCAACCGCTAAATAAGTTTTCCCCGTTCCTGCCGGCCCTACACCAAAGTTAATATCATTAGCCATTATCTTTTTTAGGTAATGCTGTTGATTTTCACCCCGACCTTTTATTACTCCGCGCTTAGTTTTAATAAACACATGATTATTAACATGCTCATTACTTGGCTCTGTATTTGTTAACTGCTCAATAGTCGAATCCTGCATGGATAAATGAATATATTCTGGGGTGATCACTTCTTCATTTGTTGCTTCAAATATTTTTTGTATCACAACACATGCCGACTTAACTGAATTAGCCAGGCCAGTTACTTTAAATTTGTTACCACGATTGGCTATTTCAACTTCTAGGCGTTGTTCAATTTGACGCAAATGTTCATCCAGCTTTCCACAAAAGTTAGATAAGCGATGATTATCAACGGGTAATAAGGTGATTTCTTGGGAAATTTGTATATCTGACAATTGAGCGACTAATTTGTTATGATTTTCTGGATAGAAGACTCAACTAGACGACCTCTTAATGAGTTGGGTAATGCTTCGGTAATTTTCACATCCACAAACTGTCCTGCCAGACGAGGATGTCCAGTAAAATTAACCACCCGATTATTCTCAGTTCTGCCTGTCACTTGTAAAGGGTTCTTTTTAGATACACCTTCAACCAATACAGTTTGCACTGTATCAACCATGCTATTAGAAACATCCATAGTCATTTCATCAAGTCGAGTTTTTAATTTTTTAAGCCGTTGTTTTTTTACCTCTTCAGAAACATCATCTGCTAATTCTGCTGCCGGGGTTCCCGGACGAGCACTATAGATAAAGCTATAAGAAAAGTCGAACCCCACCTCTTCTATTAACGCCATGGTATCCTCAAACTCTTGCTCTGTTTCACCTGGAAAACCAATAATAAAATCAGATGACAAACTAATACCTGGACGAACGGCTTTCATTTTATTCATAATTTCGAGGTATTCAGAGCGCGTATAGCCACGTTTCATATTAGCCAGAATATGATCACTGCCGCTTTGCACAGGAAGATGTAAATGATTGACTAATTCAGGTATCTCAGCGAATGCTTCAATAATCTCGTCTGTATATTCCGCAGGATGTGAGGTAGTAAATCGAATTCGGTCAATTCCTTCAACAGCAACAACATAATGCAAAAGTAATGAAAAATCAGCTATCTCTCTATCGTCCATATCACCACGATAAGCATTAACATTTTGTCCCAGTAAATTAATTTCACGCACGCCTTGTTCTGCCAATGAGGTAATTTCCTTAATCACATCATTTAAAGGACGACTGATTTCTTCTCCCCGCGTATACGGTACCACACAGAAAGTACAATATTTACTACAGCCTTCCATGATGGAGACAAAAGCTTTGGGACCTTCGGCACGAGGTTCAGGTAATGAGTCAAATTTTTCAATTTCCGGAAAGGAAATATCAACCACACGCTTATCTGAATGACGTGCCTGATCTAATAATTCAGGCAGGCGGTGTAATGTTTGCGGACCAAATACTATATCAACATAAGGCGCGCGTTTTTGAATAGCGGCACCTTCTTGACTTGCAACACAGCCGCCCACGCCAATAATAACATCGGGACGCTTATTTTTAATCTTGCGCCAACGCCCGATAGCAGAAAACACCTTTTCCTGAGCCTTCTCTCTGATTGAACAGGTATTTAATAATAAAACATCTGCTTCTTCAGCAATTTCAGTCATCTCCATAGCATGAGACGCTTGCAGTACATCCCGCATTTTATCGGAATCGTACTCGTTCATTTGACAACCGTTGGTCTGTATAAATAGTTTCTTTGTCATATTTGCTTGTAGACGATCAATCTACTTTAAAATCTCCAATTAATCGTAAAAGCAATATACTCTTTTTGCTGAAGAAATGCACACATTGTATTTTATAATACATTGAATATAAATGATTTATCAATTCACTAGCGAGGGAGATTTTTAAGTACAAAGAGTATCTCTATTTGATCCATTAATTTAAGATCTAAAACAGTTCATTATAACAAACTTAGAATCAATCTATAAATTCAATTAATTTTGTCTATTTGAACCAGTGATAACAGGAAGAAATATTGAGTAGAACCTAAAAACAACAGTTTTTAACTTTATTTTAGGCAAAAAAAACCTCTCAACGCTATAATTAACAAAGAGAGGTAAAGAAAAACTTAAGCAGACAAAAAATGAGGAAAATCTGCTTAGTATTACAACACCAAGGAGGTAAAAAATTATCAATTTTGACTTGAGGCTTTAAACGCCTTGTCTCAATTAAGTTAATAATAACTATACAGGTAAAAAAATTGTTTACAATGGGTTGATTATTAAATATATTATTTCCTATAAAGAAATAATATCAATTAACTAGACGATTTATATGGATAAATTAAGTAGCATGACAGTTTTTGTTCGTGTCGCAAAAGCTGGTAGTTTTGCTGGGGCGGCGAGAGAGCTTGGTATTTCCAGAGCCATGACCACAAAACACATCATGCATCTGGAAAGTAAACTTGATACGCGCTTATTCAATAGAACAACTAGAAGTTTAAGCTTAACCGAAGTCGGTGCCTCTTACTTAGAAAGATGTCAGCAAGTTTTATTAGATGTTGAAGAAATGGAAGCTGCTGTGACTCATCTACAAGCGGAACCACGAGGCATATTAAAAATCAGCGCCCCTCCAGTGATTGGTGCAACTCACATAGCTACCGCTTTATCTGAATTTCTAAAATTAAATGAAGACCTCTCCGTTGAGATGATTCTAAAAGGTAGTCATGTTGATTTAATTGATGAAGGCGTTGATATTGCAATTTTCTTGGGCAAGCTACAAGACACCAGCTTAGTCGCCAGAAAGCTGGCGAGCTCCTCGCTCGTTGTTTGCGGAGCCCCTTCTTATTTTGAGCGTTACGGCATTCCACAAGAACCTGAAGATTTAGTCGATCACAGTTGCCTGGTGAATTGGGCCATACCTCCACGAGATAGATGGAAATTTAGAGGGGTTTTAGGGGAAAGAGAAGTAAAAGTAACAGGTCGAATGCAAGCAAATGTTGCCGACCCCATTCGAATCGCAGCCAATAATGGTTTAGGTATGATCATGCTACCTAAATATATTGTCGGCAGAGATATAGAGAAAGGTAAATTACAAGTAGTACTGGAACAATACCGTATATCTCCCCTGGAAATTCACGCTGTTTACCCTCACAGAAAATATTTATCGGCAAAAGTAAGAGATTTCCTGGAATTTTTACAAGAATGGATGCCAACTCGTGTAGGAATGGACTAATCTCGTTAAACTTTTCTATACAGAACAAAAAAACTATCTACTCGTCCCGTCCTGAACTTGAAAGATGCAGATCATTGATTTATCAGGACGCGTGAATACGTCCATGTAAGCTCTGGTGCAACATCCTTGTTGCACAAG
>JAGLUC010000153.1 GCA_023134955.1 Methylococcales bacterium
AATTTCAGTTTGGTTTTTTTGGTGACATCAAGGTGCCTATCTGAATTTTTGAACGCTTTATCGAATGTAAAGACGGATATTTAACAAACTTTCTTGAATTGAAAGAAAGCTCATATACTGCATTACCAACCTCTATACATGAAAGTTTATTTCAGTTATGGCTTGCCCAATTTTCAACAGCATTATTTGCTGAGATAAAATAAAATCTATAGTACTTGGTAAAGAGAAGGTGTAAATTATTACCAAGCGCTTTTGCTAGACTTACAGGCTAATAGCATAATAACAAGTCATTTTTGCCCTGCTATTAGGATAATGGACTAAATTATGGGGTAATATTAACTTAACAGTGCGAATTTGCCTGTTAATCAATGGTTAGATTTGTATGACAAGTTTAAGACTCATTTTAGCATTGAGTATTGTTCCAGTAATCAGTCCTGGAGTGGTGCTTGGGGATCTTATGGGCAACTAGTAGTGCGTCAATGTTGTAATGGCGAGTAAAAAACACATTGTTTCTTAAGCCCTCTCTTGCTGGATGCCTACATGGATGCAGGCATCCAGCAAGAGAAGGCTTAAGAACAAGAACCCGTCAATACAACATTGATGGAGTACTAGTACGCTTACCGACAGCCAACTGGGACTTACTCTAAGGAGTTTTTCAATGGAGCCACTCAATTGATTTTAGATGTTAAATTTTCTTCCAGTTTTTAATGATCCAGATGAGCATTAAGATAGTTAGTCCAGTAGCAAACCACCATTGATTTTCATCTTTATAGTAAAGACCATGCCTGTCTGCCGTAAATGCTAACAAGTTAAAACTTATCAACATACTGCCAGAAAGATAAAGCAATACCATAATGACTTTTTTAGAGACTTCTACAATTTTATCGTTATTCATAGCAACCTTTTTATTTTTCTCTATTTTAGTAAAATTCAAAAACAACTGATTTTCCAATTAAAAAGCACTGTTACTAAAAATAGTATTTTTTGCCTTTTCATACAGATCTTCCGCAATCATTTTTTCGTCTTTCAAACGTCTCAATTCCTTAAGCTCTAAGGTCAATTGTCGAGTTGGCTCTAGCTTTGAAATCTGTTGCGCTTTGACAATATGTGCCTTTAATTTATCAAAAAACAAATCAAATGACTTTTTTTCGGGCTTATTATTTTGAAATTCAAGAATAGGAATCCCTCCATGTCGACTCAATAAAAAAAAACTATCATGTGTTCTTAAAATCGTCATTAGCAGAAAAATAACACACAAACTAACGGTTAAAGAGACAGATACTGAAACTATTGCCCCATCTATTTGTAAGGACTTAAACCAGCCATCTGCAGAACTAAACCATTCTAAATAAACAAATAATATACTCACGATAAAAAAAACAGCTGTTGTTATCAAGCAATTCCAGGCAATTGAAAAAACATGTTGTGGTTTGACGTTTAAATAAGTCAGATTGACATAAAAATTTTGCTTTTTTCCATGTTTCTTATTAACCATCTGAGAACAATAGATATTATTAAAAATAGTGAACTGTCGCTCAACTCCTTTAAGCTTATCTTGTTGTTTAAATTCTTTGTTAATTTTAGTAACGACTATTTTTTCATCCGCAAAAATAGAACCCTCATCATCTTCAAGACCAGCCGTTACACTTATATTTATTTCATTCATATCTGTTCATGGTTTCGTAGTTCTTAGCTCAATTAAGCAAAGTTTTAATGGAATTTACATGGTATGTGTCGCTCGAGTAGATTCTAATGCACCAGCAAGATAGTTTTCTATCTTATTTCTGGCAGTCCCACCATCCTGGTCACTAAATTGAACGCCTATACCAGACGCTCTATAGCCCTCTGCCCCATCAGGTGTTTTCCAGATTATTTTACCCGCAATGGGTAATCGTTCATTTTCTTCCATTAAATTAAGTAACATAAAAACCTCTGCACCTAGCTCATATTCACGCTTTGTTGGAATAAACAATCCACCATTAATGACAAATGGCATATAAGCCGCATAAAGTGCTTTTTTTTCTTTGATTGCAAGAGATAAAATCCCTTGTCTTTGAATAGCGGAATCAGCCATAGTATTATTTTTAATTAAGTTTTAACCGTCTTATTAAGACTTCTTCTATCATCAATTGTTTATTAATAGGCGTATCTAGCCTTTGTTGACTAAGTAACAAGAAATCATAATATTTATATAATTCTTTTAAGTCTAGTCTCTGTACCAAGTCTTGCAAGTCAGTTATTAAATCTGAGTTAACAATTTTTAGCTGAGTGTTCTGATAACTTAGTTTTATCATGTCAGAGACCCAGCTTATCAACCAAAACATCAGTAAATCTATTTTTTCTCTTTCTAACTTACTCCACTGCTCTGCCAAAGTTACCAGGTTTTCTTCGGGGCTCGTGAGTTTAATCCATTGATCAAAGCATTTAGCTCTTAATTCTAATAAATATCTATCAGAAAACTTTACCGCCAATAAAGGCGAGCCTTGTGCTAAATTTAATAAAAATTCAGTGTTTTTTAGCAAACCTTGCTGCTGCAACCACTTGTTTACTAGGCTTTTATCTGGCGTTGAAACTATTAATTTTTGGCAACGACTTGTTATTGTTACAGGTAATTTTGATGGTTTGTTAGAGATAAGGATAAGACAAGTTCTTTCTGTCGGCTCTTCCAAATATTTTAAAAAAGCATTAGCAGAAGCATTATTCATACTATCAGCTGGGTTAATAATAACAACCCGATATTTTTCAAACTGAGGCTTTAGTAACAATTTTGTAATTAATTGTCTAATGATTGAAATCCCAATGGCTTTACCCGGCTCTTCTGGCTCTATTAGCGTAAAATCAGGATGGGTATTTGCTATAAACAACTTGCAAGACTGACAAGTTCCACAAAAACAACCATTGACCATTGGATTCATACACAATATGGATTGGGTAAAGTTTTCTGCTAATTGCTGCTGTGCAAAGCCCTTATTGCCCGTAATTAATAATGCTTGTGGGATTCGTTTATGCTTAATATAGTGATTTAGCTGAGTCCAGCTAGTTTGTAGCCAAGGGAATGATTGTTGAATTTCTGTCATGGTGTGTATTTTATAAAAAATGGTAACTACTCACCCCATTAAAAAGGAAGATGCAGCTTGTTGATTTATCAGGCTTGTGCAA
>JAGLUC010000154.1 GCA_023134955.1 Methylococcales bacterium
ATTTGTTCTGATCATCAACCTCATGATATTGATGCAAAACTAGGTGCTTTTCCCGAAACTGAACCTGGCATATCGTCACTGGAAACATTACTACCGTTAACACTTCGATTAGTTGAAGATAATGCAATAACATTTTCCCAGGGCATTGCTGCATTAACACAAAATCCTGCTGAAATTTTAGGTATACAAAAAGGCACATTAAGCCCAGGAAAAGCAGCTGATATATGTGTTTTCAATCCGACCTTAGAATGGGAGGTTAATCAGAAAAATTGGAAAAGTGCAGGACACAATACACCTTTTTGGGGAGAAATATTAAAAGGTAGGGTCACGCACACATTACAGTCTGGAATAATCATCTATACTCTCAATTAATTCCTTCCTTTAATTAAGACAGGTTATACAATGTTATGTAAAAACAATAATTATGAAACTGTTAATATTATTGACGATCTAAAAGGTGACCAATCTTGGCGAATTTTTAGGATTATTAGTGAATTTACTGAAGGCTTTGACAGACTTTCTGGCTTATGTGATGCTATTTCTATTTTTGGCTCTGCTCGTTTAACTTCTGAGCATCCTTATTATCAAAAAACTGTTGAATTAGCAGAATTATTGAGCCAGCATGATTTTGCCATTATAAGTGGTGGTGGCCCAGGAATAATGGAAGCAGCTAATAAAGGTGCTCATTTACAAAAACAGCCCTCCATAGGTTTAAATATAGAACTGCCTATGGAGCAAACGCCTAATCCTTATCAAGATCTATCCCTGGACTTTCGCTATTTTTTCGTCCGTAAAGTGATGTTTGTTAGATACTCTATGGGCTACGTCTGTATGCCAGGGGGATTTGGTACTTTAGATGAGTTTTTTGAATCACTGACATTAATGCAAACGCACAAGATTTACCCTATTCCCCTAATCTTATTTGGTAGTGAATTCTGGAGTGGACTTATCGACTGGTTAAAAAATATGTTAGTCGAATATGGCACTATTTCTGAAGATGATTTGGATTTAATTACCGTCACGGATGACCCAGAAGAGGTTTTAGAAATTATGACCCTACACCGTGAATGGAAAAAAAATCAACGTAAAAGAGCCCCAAAAACTAAAGATCTAGCTATTTAATCGATATTAGAAATAAATGTAGCCTTGATAAAGCGAAGCGGAATCAAGGGGCACTATTAAAGGCAATAACCTTGATTTTATCAAGGCTACGAAAAGCTTTGCTATGCTCTGGTTTTCTGTTAGTATCAGAAAATGAGTCTATTTTAAAGAGTCAATCTTTTAAAAAGGTGAGTATCATGTCTCAATGTTCTTTTTGTGGGTCAAAAGAAAAAAACGCAGCACCTCTGTGTCAATCATGCGGTGCGCTTAGATACCCAGTCTCTGCAACACCTCTTGCAAAAACTCGACAAGATAAATTAAAGCTCTCAGCCGCAGTTGCTGTCGCAGCATTAACGCCTGGTTCATTTGTTGTTTTAGCCTTAGTCGGGGCTTCACGCCTTAATACAAAACTCAGAAAATAATTAAGCCCTCTCGAGCAAAAGAGGGCTTAAGGTCAGAGTCAATACACTGATTAGTTATAATTATTTTATAAAGAGTTTCGCGCCCATTTTCTCTAAAAAATCATATTTCCAATGCGGATTAATTTTTACTTACCACAGCAACGTTTAAACTTTTTTCCACTACCACAAGAACACGGTGCATTTTTACCCTGACTCACTTGCGAACCTACTTTGGCAACTGACTTCACCTTCCCATCCAAATAAAACCAATGACCAGCCACTTTTTTAAAACGACTAATCTCATGCATCACAAATTCTTCTTCATCTAAAGTGTAATAGGCTTTAAATTCAACCACACCTTTATTATCTTTTTCAGTTCCCTTTTTTGTACTGATAATATCCAGCTTTGTCCAAACAGCTAATTCTTTAGAAAAATCTATTTCTTCAGGTCGCGTACCCGCCTCCCAAGATGTCAGCAAATAAGATTCATTTTTCATCGCATACGCAGTAAAGCGAGATCGCATTAATGACTCAGCTGTTACTGGCATGCTTTCAGCAGCATGCATCAAACCACAGCAACTATCATACAAATCTCCACTACCACAGAAACACAAGCTACTATTATCAATCATTCTTTCTCCTAAAAGGGTGCAGATACTGTCTTAGCCAGTGGATGGAAAAGTGAAAATCCAGCTGGCTTTTGATTTCATAAATTTAAATTTGTTTAAGCTGTTTTATTTGTTGCGTAATTATTCGGTCAACTCTTTGTAGAGGAGACTGTTCACCACACTTACTTTCTAGCTCATCTCTTACCTTATCTTTATTTTCTTCGATATTGCTTAACATCTGACGAACAATATCGAATATTCTTTTGGGGCGCACCCTGCACTGGCTAGCCATCTCTAACAGATCTTTCTTAGTAACCTGATTAGGATTTTTTTGATTACCAATTGCTAATGCCAATGTTTCATCTATATGTTCAATGGCTCTTGTACAAACAAGATCATAAAAAGGAGCTAAGCGTGTTTCATTTTCTCTATAGAGAAAAGAAATATTCTTGATATGCGCATCTGAATTCCCTGATATTAAATTAAATATTTGCCATTTAATCAACTGTTCTGCATCAATTAATGGATTTGACGAATGCTCAATAATTAATTGATAGCATTGTGCAAAACTTGGTGTGTCGAGGCGTTGATATTTCTCTTTTAACCCTAACGCTTGGCAAAAATCTTCCTGATGAATTCTACTTATCCTATCGCCTAATACTCTGTCATATCGTTTCGATATTGTGTAACTGACATCATTTAAAAATTTAAGCTTAATATCTATAGTATTTAGGCCAATCGCTTGAGCTAAATTGGTTGTATACACTTCATACAGGGGTACATTTTTAAAGTCACGAACTTCAAATTTTAGAATACAGGTTGATGGAGCTTGATCAATAGGAAAACAAATCGTACCCTTTTTAAGGTGTACAGTTATTTTATCCTGAGCACCTGCTAGCGAAAGCCTTGGCTTATCCTCAAGACCTATAGAAGCACCACGAGTTTCGATTATTTTAATCAAAACTTCATTATCTAATTTTTTATAACTTTGATTAAGATTAGGCTGTTTTTCAATAGGTAAAATGGATATCGCCCCCGCACACTCACTGCCTATTTCTCTCAAAATATCAAAATCTGTATCAACACATCTTAGTCTTATACAAAGCCTGTCACGAGCCGCACCTTCTGGCAAAAGATTAGCGAAAAAACGATGTGCAATTAAACTATCAGGTATTTTGTTTAATGGTAGGCTGATTGATAGAGGGAATTGATTCCAGTCATCATCGTATTTAAACGACATAATACCCTGTTTATCTCGCCATAAATAACCAATAAGCTGATCTTCGTACCAAACATTCAACTCATCATCAATCATTTAGAGCCTCTTGGAACTATTCGTATTTCCAAACCTAGAAACTTAAGAATTTGTAACACCTTACCCACTTGGCAAGTCTCTTTCCCTCGTTCAAACTCACCAATTAAACGAGCACTCATCATTGCCATATCAGACAAATCTTCAATACGTACTTTTTGAGATTTACGATGCTGGCGGACTAATGCTCCCATTTCAGAAACAGAAGAAATAGTACCGTAAGGTATTTTTTTGTCTTTATTCATAATAGCTGAACTTAATATTACTGATGGGTAATATTATAGCAAAGAAAAAAGATTTATTAGTACTATGTTACTGATAGGTAACTTATATGGCTGATGAAGGGAAGAAAAAACTGATGTAGAAAGGGCATGGTGCAAACGCACTTCCTACTTTGAAAATAGTTTTAATATCAATTATTTATTTTATACACAAGACCGCAGAAGAGCCAACCTGAGGAGTATATAACGCAAAAAGCTGAGTGGTTGTTTTGCTTACAACATTTAGGCTAAATGCTGTAATTGACCCTCCCTCTCAAGACCCAAATGCTAAGCAATTATTTCAATCCCTTTTCTATCAACTATAGAGAGTAGCTTAAGAGTTGCTCCACTAGGTTTACTTTCCCCTTGCTCCCATTTTTTAACAGCTCTATCAGACACATTTAGATAAGCTGCAAACACTGCTTGGCTGAGACCTGCTTTTTTTCTAATTAGACTAATTTGTTTTGCCGTATAGTTGGGTACGGGCGATAGTGATTTAACATTGAATTTCCTTAATGTTACTTTATCTATTGCCCCCACTTCATAAAGATCCACAGCCATTTCGCTTATTGTTTCTTGGACATTATTCATTTAAAACACCTCTACTAAACTTTGTTTATCAATTAAGATTGCAAGTTGTTCATCATTCAAACCAAGAAAAGCTTCTGCGATTACTTTAAAGCCTTCAAGTTCATTTTTTGCAATATTATTCTTTTCTCCCTTAGCAAACCCATGGGCAAATATTGCTTTATCGCTTACTTTCATTAGAACAATAGTTCGATGTGAACTCCGTTTACCTCTTCCATGTATCCCTATCCTTTTTTTATATACATCTCCGCCTAAATTTGCATCTATTAGACCTATTTGTATTTCAGCGATAGCATTTTTCAGGTCATCATCACTCATGCCCTGCTTTTTAGCCCATTTTATAAAGGTTTTATATTTGAATACTCGCATATTACAACAACTCCTTGTCCTTATAATATACCCTTGTGTTCACCGTTTCAAGGTTAAAACACCTCCCTCTATCAAAACACATTCTGCTGCTACTAGTAGTCCATCAACTTTGGTTTGATTAATAAATAA
>JAGLUC010000155.1 GCA_023134955.1 Methylococcales bacterium
CTGGTGGTTGTTTTATTAGTGATGGTAAGCCTGTTGAGCTTTTTTTACGGTTTGAACTGCCCTTTGGCACGGGGAAGGTTGAAAAAGTAAATATTCGTTGTCATGTCGCTTTTTCAAGGCGTATATCAAGTGATCAATGTAAAATTGGTATGCGCTATATTGATCTTGATGAGGACGTGTACAGTACTTTAGTTAAATATATAGAATTAGCGGTGGCTGCTTAATGAATGCTTCTTTTTTGTAGTTTTGATGCAACGGTTACAACGAGCATCCTGGCTCAAGTGATACTGGCACATCTCTGTGCTTTGAAGTGAATCAACGTTTTTAAACTCTAATCCCTTGATTTCGCTTTGCTATATCAAGACTATATTTATGTTTTCTTTCCATCAAATCAAAACTAGCTTTCCTTGTCCTCAATAATCATAATTAATTTTTCTCGAATAAGTTCAAGCGCATGTTTGTCTGTAATAGGGTGTGATTGCAAGTCAGTAATATAAAACATGTCTTCTACACGGCTTCCAATGGTGGTGATTTTTGCATCATGGAGCTGTATTCCTAAGTCTATAAAAGCCTGGCCGACAGAGGCTAAAAGACCTGTGTGGTCAGTTGTTATTAATTCAATAATGGTATATCTGTTGAGTGGGTCTTTATGAAAAATAACCGTGCTGGCAATAGGAAAGTGCTTGGCTTGTCTTGATTGGCGGTGAATGTTAAATTGATCTTTAACCTTTAGTTTTTGCAAGTTGTTTTTTAAGGTTTTACAGATATGTAATTCTCTATCCAGGTCTTCAATAGAATCCCCTGATTGCTCAAGTACTTGAAAGCTATTTAGAACGTATTGCTCAGTCGTTGATGTGATGGTGATAATGCGAGCATCAAGAATGGTTAAGCCTAAATAATCAAAGGTATCGGCACTTAAAGAGAAAATATTATTTTCATTTTTGGTATAAATAAAAATTTCTACGCTACCCCGTTGGTTTTGTGGGCGTAATAAAACTAAAGGTAGTTCTTTTTTGCTTGTTGATGCAATGGCAATAGTGTGCCAGGCAATTTCATCGGCAGAATAGCGCAAAAAATAATCATCACTGATTTGTTGCCAGGTTTTTTGGATGGTGGCTGGTGATATACCTAGACCTATTAACTCTTTTTTAGCTTCTTGTTTGTTTTCTTCAATTCGTTCCGATCTCTCTATCGGGTTTTGTAGTCCTCTATGTAATGCGCCGTGGGTATGGGTATATAGCTCTAATAATAAAGAGTCTTTCCATGAATTCCAGAGTGCTGGATTGGTTGCTCGAATGTCGGCAACGGTAAATAAGTAAAGGTGATTAAGATATTCTATACTACCAACCTGTAAGGCAAATTTATGAATAACATCGGGATCGCTAATGTCTTTTCTTTGTGCGGTCATTGACATAATTAGGTGATTTCGTACTAGCCAGGTAATAAGCTTGGTGTCATGTTTAGACATTTGGTGTTGAATGCAAAATTGATAGGCAATTTTTTCGCCTAAAACTGAATGATCACCTCCCATACCTTTTGCTATATCGTGAAATAAAGCAGCTATGTATAAGGTTTGTGGTTTGGAAATGTGTAAAAAAATACTATTGCAGAAAGGTAGTTCGTCATTATGTTTTTCTAGTGAAAATCGTCGTAGATAGCGTATCACAAAAAGTGTGTGGGCATCGACAGTGTAAATGTGAAATAAATCATATTGCATACGGGCAACGATATTGGCAAAGCAAGGTAGGTAGGCTGCCAAAATGCCGTATCGATTCATATGTCGTAATTGCCTGGTAATACCATGGGGTGATTTGAATATAGATATAAACAGTTGATTAGCTTTGGGATTAGTACGGAAATTGTCGTCAATTAAGTGTAGATGGCTACGAATTGATCTTATCGTGGATGCTCTTACACCTTTTAATGATTTATGTTGCTGTAACAGAGGGAATATTTCCAGTAATGCCAGTGGGTGTTTGCTAAAGGTATCGTCTGTTTTTATTTCTAAATAACCGTTAATGGATATAAAGTGCTCATTAGCAGGATAGAGTTCTTTGGTTTGTGCGGAATCGAGTGGTTTTTCACTAAACAGTTGTAATAACATTTCATTCATACGTTCCAGTTCCATCACTGTTTTAAAATAATGTTGCATGAACTGTTCAACGTCTGGCTGATTGTTGTTATTATCGGTAAAACCAAACCGACAGGCAAGTTCACGCTGGTGATCAAATAACAGTCTATCTTCACATCGGTTGGTGAGTGTATGCAAGGCAAAGCGGATGCGCCATAAAACATTACGGCATGCTAGTAGTTCGTTGTATTCAGTTTCGGAAAAAAAACCGTATTTGATCAGTTCTTTGAGTGTTTGTGAGTTGTAGTGATGCTTAAATACCCAGCCAATATTTTGTAAATCCCTTAATCCGCCTGGACCTTCTTTTATATTAGGCTCAAGATTATAGGCAGTATCGTGATATTTTGCGTAGCGTAACTGCTGTTCTTGCATTTTTGCTGCAAAAAATTGCTTTGGTGGCCATATTTCTTTGGGAGAAATTTTATTTTTTAGTTCGGTGTAGAGTAGTTTGCTTCCACTAATAAGTCTGGTTTCAAGCAGACTGGTCATAATGGTTTGGTCATCGCTTGCGGTCTGGATGGATTGGGTAATGGTACGGACGCTTTGTCCTGGTTTTAAGCCAATATCCCAAAGAAAATTGCTGAATTCGGATAACTTATCCTGGAGGTCACTGGTATCGGATTGCTCAAGTAAGATAAGAATATCCAGGTCAGAATTAGGAAATAGCTCTTTTCGACCATAACCACCTGTTGCAATCAGGCATAGCCGAGAAGCGTGCTGTTTTAAAAAATGATTCCAGCAGAGCTTTAAAATGTTGTCAAAAAAACTGGCATTCTCAAACAGCAGGTGGCGAACATCTTTTTCTGGGTTGAATTTAAGGTTTAGTTGCTCATGGTTTTGCTTAATGAGTTGTTTGAGAAAAGTAGTGGTATTGGTTTTATTAAAAATACTTTTAGCATCTAGCCCCGAAAGTGCGTTCATTTTTCTTCCTGACGTAAAGTCAAAATTTCATAGCCTTCGGGAGTAACCAGAATGGTGTGTTCCCATTGTGCGGAAAGGCTGCGATCTTTGGTGACAGCTGTCCAGCCATCTTTTAGTACTTTCATGTGTCGTTTGCCAATATTAAGCATAGGTTCAATGGTAAAAATCATTCCAGCTTCTATAGTTATGCCTTCACCCGCTTTGCCAAAATGCATGACATGTGGGTCTTCGTGAAAATTTTTGCCTATACCATGCCCACAAAATTCACGAACAATAGAATAGCGATTTGCTTCGGCATGTTTCTGAATGGCATGTCCTATATCACCAAAAGTAGCACCTGGTTTTACTTGTTCTATACCAAGAAATAAGGATTCCTTGGTAATATCAATAAGACGTTTTGCATGTTGGCTAACGGTACCTACACAAAACATTTTGCTGGTATCCCCATGATAATCATCTTTAATAACAGTAATATCAATATTGACGATATCGCCCTTTTTTAAACATTTTTCACTGGGTATGCCGTGGCATATGGTGTAATTTGTCGATGTACAAATGGACTTGGGGAAGCCTCGGTAGTTTAAAGGTGCTGGAATAGCTTGTTGTTGATTAACGATATAGTTGTGACAAATTTGATCAAGTTCATTGGTTGTAATGCCTGGAACAACATGAGGTTCAATCATTTCTAAAACCTCGGCTGCAAGCTTGCCTGCAATACGCATTTTAGAAATTTCTGATTCGTTTTTGATTGATATGCTCATGGATTTAATGTTTTGGTAAAAGGCTATAGCGATTGGTTGATTTTAACAGAGTTTTAATTGTTGCAAAACGTAAAATATGGTATAAAGGTAAGTTCAGTTTTATTAATACTCACATTTATCGACACGCTTGGTAGGGTGCTGGTTTTTAATCGGTTACCAAACGGGATAAGTGGAGGCGTAACCCATGATTGATAACTTACATATAGGGCTCAATCGAATAACTTAGGAGAAAAAAAATGGCAGCAGTGTCAATGCGTCAAATGTTAGAAGCGGGTGTTCACTTTGGACATCAAACACGTTACTGGAACCCAAGAATGGCTTCATATCTTTTTGGTGCGCGTAACAAAATCTATATTATCGATTTAGAGCAAACGCTTCCGATGTTTAATGATGCGATGAACTATTTAGGTCAAATGACAGCAAATAAAGGTAATATTTTATTTGTAGGGACAAAAAAATCCGCACGTAAAACAGTTGCTGAAGAAGCACAGCGTTGTGGAATGCCTTATGTTAACCATCGCTGGTTAGGTGGTATGTTAACTAATTTTAAAACCATTAAGAAATCTATTAATCGTTTAAAAGAGTTAGAAGCAATGAAGGCTGATGGCACTATGGATAAAAAATTCAGCAAAAAAGAAGCTTTGGGCATGGAACGTGAGATGGAAAAACTTGAACGTAGCTTAGGTGGAATTAAAGACATGCGTGGCACACCTGATGTTCTTTTTGTATTAGATGTGGGTTATGAAAAAAATGCAATCAATGAAGCAATAAAACTGGGTATTCCAGTTGTGGGTATTGTCGATTCAAACAACTCACCCGAAGGAATTGATTACATAATCCCAGGTAATGATGATTCAATTCGTGCGATAAAATTATATTGCCAAAGTGCTTCAGCTGCAGTTTTAGAAGCTAAGTCAGCCGGATTAAGTACATCAGCAAAATCAGCAGATTTTGTTGAGGAAGTTGCAACTGAAAAAAGTTAAGTTGCTATATATACTCTTCACACTTGAATGAGGTATTCTTAAACGTAAAGAGTATAAATAGAATGGGTCAGTATGATTGATGACCTTTTAAACGCTCCCTTTATCTAATATTGGGGGCGTTTTTTTAGTTAAGAATTTAGGAATTTGAAATAATGAGTATTACAGCTGCAATGGTTAAAGAACTTCGTGAAAGAACGGGTTCTGGGATGATGGAATGTAAAAGGAATTTGAAAGAAGTGAATGGCGATATGGATTTGGCGATTGAAAACATGCGTAAAGCAGGGCTTGCTAAAGCAGATAAAAAAGCGAGTCGTATTGCTGCTGAAGGTATGATTGGCATGAAGACAAGTGATGATGCTAAAACAGTCGTTATGATCGAAATTAACAGTGAAACTGATTTTGTTGTTAAAAGTGAAGATTTCCTTACCTTTATTAATACAGTGACTGATGCATTGTTAACAAGCAAAGTTGAAAACAACGAACAATTATCAGAAATGACTTTGGCAAGTGGAGAGACTGTTGATGCCGCACGCCGGGCTTTAATTGCTAAAGTAGGTGAAAATATTTCTGTGAGGCGTTTTGCTAAATATGAAAACGTTGATGGTGGAACTGCAAGTTACTTACATGGTGGAAAAATTGCGGTCATTATCGAACTTGCTAAAAATGATAGTGAATTAGGTAAAGACATTGCAATGCATGTTGCTGCTGCAAATCCAACATGTGTTTCTGAAGATCAAGTTTCTGCCGAACTTATTCAAAAAGAAAAAGACATTTTTACAGCGCAAGCTTTAAAAAGTGGTAAAAAACCTGAAATTGTTGAAAAAATGATTACAGGCAGAATTAAGAAATTCTTGTCAGAAATTACACTTGAAGGACAGGCTTTTATTAAAGACGATAAAATGACTGTTGCCCAATTGACTAAATCTAAAGATAATTCAGTTATTCGATTTACTCGCTTTGAAGTAGGCGAAGGCATTGAAAAAGAAGAGGTCGATTTTGCAGAAGAAGTAAGAGCACAAGCAAACGCATAATTTATTTTTAAACCTGGTTTAAACCCGGGTTTTTTTTTGAGCCACAGGGATGTGGCGAATGCCATTTTTGCAGGAGCAAAAAATGGCGAGTTACAGGGATGTGGCGAATGCCATTTTTGTATAACGCCATGGAAGGCGTGTAGTAGAGTAATGCATTAAGCCATGGACGGCTTGTAGTAGAACAACGCAGGAGCAGTTGTCGAGGAGCAATTACCGAGGAGCAAAAAATGGCGAGTTACAGGTAATATAACTGCAAAATTCAAGGTAAAAGATTAAAAAAGCAAAAATCATTGTTTTTTAATCCTTTATCTGCCTTTATTTAAACATTTACTTTTTACTGAAAGGTTATTTGATTATGAGCAAAATGATATGCAAACGAATTTTACTTAAATTAAGTGGCGAAGCTTTGATGAGTGAAAATGGTGGCAGTATTGATGCTAGTATTGTTAAGCGTCTTGCTAGTGAAGTAAAAGAATTGTGTGACGCAGGTATTGAAGTCGGACTGGTCATTGGTGGTGGAAATATACTTCGTGGTGCTGAAAAAGCAGCAGAAGGGCTGGATCGAGTGACAAGTGACCAAATGGGCATGTTGGCAACAGTTATTAATGCGCTGGCTATGCAGGATTCTCTTGAAAATTTGGGGCAGCAAGTCAGGGTGATGACTGCTTTAAAAATTAATCAGGTTTGCGAAGATTATATCCGTCGTAAAGCGGTAAGACATTTAGAAAAAGGGCGTGTAGTCATTTTTGCCGCAGGTACAGGTAATCCGTTTTTTACTACAGATTCTGCAGCAAGTCTGAGGGCGATAGAAATTAATGCAGAATTAATGATTAAAGCCACTAAAGTTAAAGGTGTTTACTCGGCTGACCCTGAAAAAGTTAAAGATGCCAGGTTTTATAAAAAATTAACTTATGATGAAGCCCTGGATCAACGACTTAATGTGATGGATACAACGGCATTGGTCTTATGTAGAGATAATGACTTACCCATGCGAGTGATGAATATTTTTGAATCAGGATCTATTATGCGCCTAATGCAAGGTGAAGATATTGGTTCTCTAATTGAAAAAGGTAGTTAATCATCCGAATAATGATAAGAGATGAGGAAGGAATAAAAAATGATTAGTGATATACAGCAAGACGCTTCTGTAAGAATGGCAAAAAGTATTGAGGCATTGCAGAAAGCCTTTACAAAAATTAGAACAGGACGTGCTCATCCTAGTTTATTAGATCAGATTTTTGTTTCATATTATGGTTCTGAAACACAATTATCCCAAGTAGCTAATGTTTCAGTTGAAGATGCACGTACTTTAAAGGTAACGCCTTGGGAAAAAGATATGGTAAAAGCCATAGAAAAAGCTATTATGGCTTCTGACTTGGGCTTAAATCCAACCACACAAGGGGTTGCTATCCGTATTCCTTTACCTCCTTTAACTGAAGAACGCCGTCGTGACTTGGTCAAAGTGGTTAAGAATGAAGCTGAGCAATCTCGAGTTGCTATTAGGAATATTCGCCGAGATGCTAATTCAGAAATTAAAGAAGCCTTAAAAGAAAAAATGGTTTCTGAAGATGAAGCGCACTCAGGCGAAGAAAAAATTCAGCAAATTACTGATAAATATATTAAAGAAGTCGAAAAGCATCTTGAGGTTAAAGAAGCTGACTTGCTTTCAATGTAATTTTATTTTTTTTAAAAGCATGCCTGTTAAACAGAATAATGAGCTAGATATGGATAATGGAAATCCTAAGCATATTGCTATAATCATGGATGGTAATGGTCGCTGGGCACAGAAAAGAATGATGCCTAGAATTATGGGACATCAAGCAGGTGTTAAAGCAGTCAGAAAAATTGTTGAACATTGTGTAAAGGAAGAAATAGAAGTCTTATCATTATTCGCTTTTAGTAGTGAAAATTGGCGTAGACCTAAAAAAGAAGTGATGATGTTAATGGAGTTGTTTATGTCAACACTTCAAACTCAAGTTGATAAGCTTGCTAAAAATAATATTAAACTTCATATCATAGGTGACCAGACTGCTTTTTCAGAAAAGTTACAAAATAAAATAGCTCAAGCAGTAACCCAGACTGAAAATAATACAGGGTTAAACCTGGTTATTGCAGCTAATTACGGGGGACGTTGGGATCTTACCCAAGCCTTTCAGGCAATTAGCAAAAAAATTACTAAAGGTGAATTAGAGACCCAGGATATTACAGAGTCTTTAATTAGCCAACACTTGACTACAGCCACTTTACCTGAGCCTGATTTATTTATTAG
>JAGLUC010000156.1 GCA_023134955.1 Methylococcales bacterium
ATCTAAAAATCTAAAAATCTAAAAAATTATCTCTAAAAACGATAGTGCGAGAAAGCCTTATTAGCTTCTGCCATACGGTGAGTATCCTCACGCTTCCTCACTGCTGAACCACGACTCTCTGCCGCATCCAGAATTTCTCCAGCCAAACGTAGACCCATAGACTTCTCACCACGCGAACGCGCCGCATCATTCAACCAACGCATCGCTAGTGCTGTGCGACGAGCAGGGCGAACTTCCACAGGAACCTGGTAAGTTGCACCACCAACACGACGCGACTTAACCTCAACCATAGGACTTACGTTTTCAAGCGCTTTCTCAAACATTTCTATAGCATCTTTACTACTGCGCTCAATAACAACATCCAGAGCCCCGTAAACAATTTTTTCTGCAACGGACTTCTTGCCACTCTTCATGACAATATTCACGAACTTGGCCAGAGTCTCACTACCAAATTTTGGATCTGGCAAAATCTCACGTTTTGGAACTTCTCTTCTTCTTGGCATTGCTGCTACCTAATCTTTAAGCTTGTAGTCTAAATCAATCTTAGACAATTAACTTTTTGGGCGCTTCGCGCCGTATTTGGAACGACCTTTTCTACGCCCATCAACACCTGACGTATCCAACGTTCCGCGAACAGTGTGATAACGCACACCTGGCAAATCTTTAACACGACCACCACGAATCAAAACAACACTATGCTCTTGCAGGTTATGGCCCTCACCACCAATATAGCTGGTTACTTCCATACCATTGGTAAGACGGACACGAGCCACCTTACGCAGCGCCGAGTTCGGTTTCTTCGGCGTTGTGGTATACACACGAGTACAAACACCACGCTTTTGCGGACATGCGTCCAGAGCTGGTACATTGCTCTTTTCTAACTTTCTAACACGTGGCTTTCTAACCAACTGATTAATTGTTGCCATTTAGATCACCTAAATCTCATCTCTATTAAGTATGAAAGACCAATGCCACCAGCCCTTCAACAAGACCAGGTAACAAACAGTCAAAAATCATAAACTTAGCAATTTACTGAGCCCTTAAAACAACCGGACCCTACAATTATGAAGCCGGAATTTTAGAGATCTGCAAGCCAACTGTCAAGCACGATCTTTGCCCAGCCCTACCTAAAAAACCAAAATGGCGCCGACTCATTGGTCGACGCCATTCAACCTGTTGATCTAACAGGGATTACAAAGCCTTACTTAGCGCTTCTTCAACTTCACTCGCTGTTGGTGCTTTTTCACCTGCAGCTTCAGCAGCCTCTGCATCGGCCAATTCACGCTTGCGACGACGCTCAGCATGGTAAGCCAAGCCTGTGCCAGCAGGAATCAAACGACCAACAATTACATTTTCTTTCAATCCGAG
>JAGLUC010000157.1 GCA_023134955.1 Methylococcales bacterium
TTGAATTTACATAACCGCATTAGCCTCCTTGTTTATAGGTGGCGCTTGTAACCCTTGCAGTGATTCAATAACAGGTATTCGTCTACGACCGACAATCATGACCGCACCACAGCATTTGCATTTTAATTGAGCGCGAGGTCTGATCTTTGCCAGCCACTGATTAGGATTTAATTTAAACACTAACTGCAAAACTTTAATCAGCTGCTTGCTATTGGGGTGTAAAAAACCAAAGTTTCTTGCTCGGCGAAAGCCCTTAGGAAGAACATGTTGCAGTACCAACCATAAAAATTGTGCCCCTGAAACTGTTTTTCTTTCCCATTGTTTGGTTTTACTGTTTTGATACCGGTAAATGACTTTGCCCTCTTTGCAGGACAGGATGTCCTTTTCTCGAATCACACCCCGATAAAGATAGCGGCCTAGATAAATCAGTGCTTTTTCACCAGAACCGACGTTTAGACAATCCACCACCCATTTTTTAGGGGTAGACGATGGCCATGAAAGTTTCTCTTTTGCCAGACCAGCCAGCATTTTTGCACGAAAGACCTTAGCCAGTGCTTTATGGTTAAACACCGTCAACTGAAGCAGGAGTTATGCTTTAAAAAATCCCCCTATGGTTATTTTGTGCTATATACTGTACTAAATATTGTAATATTTAGTGGTATTAATAATGCGTAGAATGATAATTGAACAAGATATTCGACCACTATCTGAGTTTCGCTCAGGAGTAGCATCTTTTATAAAGCAGGTGCATGACACTAAAAGGCCACTAGTAATAACACAGCATGGGAAAGGCGTTGGTGTATTATTGGATGTGGGTGAGTTTGAGGCGATGCAAGATAAAATTGAATTGCTAGAAGATATACAAACCTCAATTTCTCAATTAGAAGCTGGAAGTGCTGTTAGTCATAAAAATGCAAGGGAAGAAGTATTACAGAGACTTGAGCTGTGAAAATAATTTGGTCTCCATTAGCAATTGATCGTGTAGCGGAAATTGCACAATACATTACTAAAGACAGTCCAAATTCAGCTCAAAAGTGGGTCGATTCCATATTTAGGGTAGTTGAAAGATTAGAGCAGTTTCCAAAAAGTGGGCGTGTTATTCCTGAAATGATGCAGGATGATTTTCGTGAAATAATTTATGGTAATTATCGTATTATTTATAGACTGTACCCTGAAAATGTTTCCATTCTTACGGTAAGGCATGGAAGGCAACTATTGCCAGTTGATGAAATAAAAGCATAACGAATGTGTGCCAAGAGAACAACGAAGTTGTTCGTAACTATAGTAAAGATGAGAGTAGGTCTCTCGTAATCGGCTGAAAGGAGCTGGTTACAAACCGCCCTCTGCTGCTGAGGTAAAGAGCTTTGGTAGTGAGCGAGAAGGGAAAAGGCACGACCTTAGGGATTGTGTCAGGTGTGTATCAAAGAGATGGTCGATAAATGCTTCCTGCGTAATCGACACTCACCACATCCATATGGCTCAATGTAAATGAACCCTTGATGAGGTGTCGAAACGCTTACCTTTGTTGTCAAAACCCGAATGCATTTGTGAGGCGGGGATAAGTCTGGAAGTTACCTTTATTACTGATCAGACGGCAACCGGCATAAAGAGGG
>JAGLUC010000158.1 GCA_023134955.1 Methylococcales bacterium
AAATGAACTCCGAAACTTTAGTTACCCATTATGCAAAATTTTGAAACTTTAATTAATTCCAGTGGAACTAATTATCAATCTTATTCTGCGGAAGATAAAAAAGGTGTTTTTATTGTTGCATCTTTGGCAAAAACAATTAAATCCATTTCTGATGCTCCTTTAATTGATGAGAATGGAGTAGTCACAAAGAAATCAAGAAAAGCTATATCAAAAGGACAGAAAGCCATAGAGTCACTTCATTATGCAGGGTAAAAAAACAAATTCTTTTGACTCGCTTTCTGTAGGTTTATTGGGTAACGCTGCTACGCAGCGTTACACTGATAGAGCAAGAGGACTTTTTGAAGACGCTGAACATCTGGTTTCTCTTAGTGATAAATGGAAAAATGTTGCTTCTGATAAAGCTCAAGGACATTTGTTTGAACAGCTTGAGGTTTCTAAATTTAATTTAGATGCTCTTAAAAAAGACAGTGACTTATTTGCTAAAACAACGGCTAGCATGGGGAAACCAACTGACCCTGTTGATATAGTGATTATAAAGGGTCAAAAAACAGTTAGAGAAATTCAAGCAAAATCTTGTAATACTGCTGCAAGAAGTACATTTTCACTTTCTCAAAAAAAATATGAAGAAATGGCAAGGCTAGCTCCTTCTGATCAAGCAGAAAGAATTGAGGCTTTACTTAAAAAACGTATTGAAGCGGGGACATTAAAAAAGGAAGATTATGAGCAAACATTACGAAATTTTCAAAATTCTCTGAACCATGACGGAATAGAATCAAAAGGCACTGTATATCAAGAAGCTTTAGATGCGACAAATGCAAAAAAAGTTAATGAAATGGCTGATAATATAAAATTTGATGCTTCATTAACTGATATGCACGAATCAGGAAAGAAGTCAGGAAATATAGGAGCATCTATTTCTGCTGGGGTAGCTGCTGTATCAGGTATTCATCAAATTTATAATGATGAAGCTAATATTGGAGAGGTTGTTGCGAATGTTTCCGTTGAAGCGGCTAAAGGATACGCAACTGGATATGCTTGTACTGCAATAAGTAAAGGTATTACTCATTCTACAACTCATGTATTAGGTCATGCTACATCTAAAGTATTAACACGCTCAAATGCTCCTGTTGCTATAGCGGCAGGTGTTGTAACAACTGGAAAATCAATGCTTTCTTATATGCAGGGAGATATTGACAGTGAGCAGTTATTATCTGAAATTAGCCATACAGCAATTACTTGCACCTCTTCTTTCTACTATGGAGCTGTAGGGCAAGTTGTTATTCCTATTCCAGTTGTTGGTGCATTAATTGGTTCAGGTGTAGGTTATTTTATAGGTAATATGCTTCATCAATCATCTTTAATTGCTTTAGGTGATAGTCAGGTTGTTAAAGTCGCTAAAGAAAGAAGAAAAGCTATAGAGGCTATGTGTTTAACAATGATTCCTATTATTCAGAAAAATAGAGAAGAGCTTGAACAGAATTTAGATAAACATTTTTCAGATAGAAAAGAAATATTTTCTGAAGCATTTAATATGCTTGATATGGCATTAGGCGAGTGGAATCCTGATACTTTTGTTTCGGGCTTGGAAAATATTAATAATCAATTTGGAGCAACTTTACAATTTAAAAATTTTGATGAATTTGATACTTTTATGAATAGTGATGAGGTCTTTCAGTTTTGAGCGAAGGGGATTTTCCTTGCGACCAATGCGGAGCATGTTGTAGGAATGTGAGCCTTGCGAAAGAAACGAGCTATTTAGATAGAGGTGACGGTGTTTGTCGGAATTATAACGAAAAAACCAAGTTGTGCCTTATTTATGAAAATAGGCCTAGCATTTGTAGGGTTGATGCTCAGTATGAGCTTAAATACCATACTGAGTATAGTTGGAATGAGTTTGTGGATGTAAATTTAGTTATGTGTGAGGAATTAAAAAACCTAACCAAAAAATCCACTTGACCATTTAAAGCGTCATTTTTTTAAGCATCAATGGGGTGTGCGGCCGAGCAAGGTCGATAATTCCAACGGGTGGAAGTCCCGTTCTGGCAAGGTAGGTCAACCACCAGATAGTAAACATCGGGCAGGCGGAGGTAACTCCAAATGTTAAGCACGATGGGCGCAAGCCAGCAGGCCGTAAACGCAAGTTGAAGTGATTTAGCCTCGAAATGATTTTACGTAAGCAGGACGACAGAGTACCCTTTCTGGAAGTCCCCATTCTATGATGCATTCTGACAAGTATTATAGAACTGCTTCGGGGTTGTAAAGCATGGCATGTTGGACATTGGGAATAATCGGCAACTCGGGAGATCCTGAATTGTCTTTCAAAGAAGAGAGTAGGTTGAACAAGTGATAATAAAACAAGAACAACCGAAGCGACTCAGGAAGTCGGATGGTGGCATAGTACTTGTGAAAGAATGTAATGTTACTGGAGGAAAGGTCATCACGACAACAACAGCGGAGCAGGGACACACGTATCATGCACAGAAATGAAGAAAACGTGCAAACAAAACTGCATCGCATAGCCAAGAAAGCCAGCACAGACAAGGAGTCTCAATTCACCAGTCTCTATCATTTGATGAATAAAGAGTTACTGCTGGAATGCTTTAAGCAGCTCAAAGGAAAAGCTGCGTCAGGCATAGATAATATCACCAAAGAACAATACGCCATCCATCTGGACGCAAACCTAGATAATCTAGTCGAGCGACTGCATAAAATGGCATATAAACCACAGCCTGTATTAAGGATTTACATCCCCAAAGCAGGCAGTCAACGAAAACGACCCCTGGGTATTCCTACGCTAGAAGATAAACTGGTACAAGCAGGGTTGGTCAAAATCCTACAAGCGATTTATGAACAAGACTTTCTCAGAGACTCTTATGGGTTCAGACCGTTACGCAGTTGTCATGATGCACTACGCGCATTAAGTCAAACCGTAGAAAATCAACCTGTTCATTACATTGTAGAAGCTGATATAAAAGGTTTTTTCGACAATGTAGACCAAAAGCAACTGATGAATTTTATCAGTCATCGAATAGCGGACAAACGAATACTCAGACTCATCAAACGGTTTCTAAAAGCAGGGATACAAGAAGACGGGCAACACAAAGCCAGTGAAACAGGGACACCGCAAGGTGGAGTTATTTCACCCTTGCTAGCCAATATATACCTGCACTACACACTCGACCTCTGGTTTGAAAAGTGTATAAAGCGAAAATGTAAAGGTTATGCACGGCTCATCCGCTATGCGGATGACTATGTCGTTTGTTTTCAAATAGAAGCCGAAGCCACACACTTCAAGGAAGCCATGGAAACACGGCTAAAGAAATTTAATCTGGAAATCGCACCAGAGAAAACCAAGCTGTTTGAATTTGGAAAATTTGCACAAACAAAAGCAAAAGCCAGAGGAGAGAGGCCAGCAACGTTCGAGTTTCTAGGGTTTACGCACTACAACTCACGTAGTCGAAATGGTAAGCGATATAGGATGAAAAGGAAAACGGTCAGCAAAAGACTCATTGCCAAAGTTGTTGCATACAAAGAATGGTTAAAGGCAAACAGAATATTGCCCACCGCTCTAATTATGAAAACAACAATAGCAAAACTGCGAGGACATTTTGCCTATTACGGAGTGACTGATAATAGCAAAAGTTTGCAAAGCTTTGCTTACTGGGTTAGTCAAACGTTGTATAAATGGTTAAATCGTCGTGGAAAACGGGGCTGTTATACATGGGAGAAGTTTAATAAACTGCTCAAGCTGTATCCGCTACCAAACCCACGAATTATGGTGAATTTATTATCTGCTTCAAGGTGAAGTGTGTTGTCGAGGAGCCGTGTGCGTAAATAGCGCAAGCACGGTTCTGAGAGGGGCGTGGTAAACAACTGATGAGAAAAGCAATGGTAAGAAATCACACAGTAGCTACGAGTAGCGAGGTGTACATAAAAGTATTATCGAATCATTGGCTTGCTTATTGGGAGAGCCCGTCTACTCGACCAGGTCTTTGATTTATGATAACAAG
>JAGLUC010000159.1 GCA_023134955.1 Methylococcales bacterium
CCGCCGTGAATGTCAAAATGATTCCCTAAACAACAAGTCGACATTGCTGAACATTCTATATGCCATCCGGGTCTACCTTGTCCCCAAGGTGAGTTCCATGAAGGCTCTTCTGGTTTTGCCATCTTCCACAACACAAAGTCCATAGGGTCTTGCTTGGCAGTATCCACACTAACCCTTTCACCAGCTTGCAGATCTTCTATATTTTTACCTGATAATTTCCCATAGCCTTCAAATTTAGCAACTGAGTAAAACACATCGCCATTACTGCCCACATAAGCCAGACCTTTTTTAATTAATATTGCAATCATGGCAATAATATCATCCATTGATTGGGTTGCTTTTGGCTCTATATCAGGTGGTAAAACGGATAATGCGCGTTCATCTTCATGCATTGCATCTATAAAACGCTCTGTTAGTGCCAGAAAATCCTCTCCCTTTTCATTAGCGCGTTTGATAATTTTGTCATCAATATCAGTAATATTTCTGACATAGGTCAGGTCATAACCAGAATACCTAAAATATCTTGCCACTATGTCAAAAACCACCATCACCCTTGCATGACCTATATGACAATAGTCATAGACCGTCATACCACAGACATAAAGCCCTGCTTTTCTCTCTATTCTAGGTTTAAATACTTCTTTGCTTCGGGTTAAAGTGTTATATATTTTAAGCATCTTTATATTAAGTTAATGGTATCAATTAAGGCAAAATGATAGAAAACCGTTCAATTTACCAAGATTAAGGCTTCTCTTTCAAGAAAAAAACACATAGAATTTAGCATTTGCATCTTTAAGCATGGAGAAACTATGCGTAACATCATTCTAACTCTGATGCTTTTTTTAACCACAACCCTTTATTTTGCAACGGAAAATCAAATGTCAGATACACAAACTAAAGTAAAATTCAGCACTTCTCTTGGCGATTTTGTTATTCAATTAAATAATGAAAAAGCCCCCATCTCTAGCGAAAATTTTATCACTTATGTAAAAGAAGGCTTTTATGCTGGCACTATTTTTCATCGGATAATTCCTGGTTTTATGGCTCAAGGGGGTGGTTTTGATATAGACTTCAATCAAAAAGAAGTTCACGCATCCATAAAAAATGAAGCCGATAACGGTTTAAAAAATCTTCGTGGTACTTTGGCGATGGCTAGAACACCTGATCCAGATTCTGCAACTGCACAGTTTTTTATCAATTATAAAGACAATTCTTTTTTAGATTACACAAGTCCAACCCCAAACGGCTGGGGTTATGCGGTTTTTGCTAAAGTGATTGAAGGCATGGATATTGTTGATGCGATGGCTGACAAAGCTACAGGAAGCCGTGATGGACATCAGGATGTGCCAAAAGAAAATATTATTATTGAGAAAGTAGAGATTTTGTAAAAGCAGACACAATGCTAAAGACACAAGGCTAAAGGCTAAAGGCTAAAGGTAAAAGACTAAAAAAAAGAGCATTCGGAACGCTCTGTCTTTCGTCTTTCGTCTTTCGTCTTTTGTCTATTGTCTGTCATCTGTCGTCTGTTTTCTGTCGTCTGTTGTCTAAATAGTTATTCCAGAGCCTTTTCCACTTCAGCTAATACCTTATCTACCTCCAGTCCCGCCAGACATTTTTGGTCCCGGCAGGGCTTAAAAGAAAATCTTCGGTAGCAGGGTTGACAACTCAACCCTCGGCTGACAATCCGATGGATTTTTGCCGCCGGATAAGGTCCATAGACACCTTCCGAAACCGGCCCATAAATTGAAACCGAAGGCGTCCCCACCGCCACCGCAATTTGCAAAGGGCCTCCCTCGTTACAGATAAGTAAATGAATTTTCTTTATTAAAGCGGCGAATTGAGTTAAGGTTAGTTCCCTGGGGAAAACAAATGATTCGCTATTCAGCTCCCCGTCTTTAATGGGGACTTCTAACTGGGGTTCGGAAAAAACGATTATTTTAGCCTGATATTTTTCACTCAAAATCCTGGCTAAAGAAAGAAATTTTTCCCTGGGCCACCATTTAAAACTGGCCGTTTTGCCCCAGCTTCCTCCGCCCCAGGGGTGAATCCCGATTAGTGTATTTCCTTTAAGATTATGGGAAGCAATAAATTCCTCAGCCCATTTTTCCGACTCTGCGGCCAAATAAAATTTTGTCCTTTT
>JAGLUC010000016.1 GCA_023134955.1 Methylococcales bacterium
ATTCATTATTTATTAATCAAACCAACCAATATTGCCGCAGTGCTAGGTTAAAGCCTCACTTCCAACAAATAATAATTAGCCTGTGGATTTAAGGTTGCGAGTTATCTTGTAAGGTTTTTAAATCGACCATAACTTGTTCGATATGATGTGCGGGAGATACTTTTCTGTAAATTTTAGCGATATTACCTTGTGGGTCAATAATAAAACTATGCCTTTTACAAAATTTTATCGGACCTAGTTTAAACAAAGTAGCATAGCTTTTACTGACTGCTCCTGTCAGGTCAGATAATAAAGGGAAGGGTAGTTTTTGCTTGTTGACAAAATGCTGATGGCTTTCTGTATTATCGGTATTTATGCCAAGTATTTCTGTGTTTAGAGTAGAAAATACCGTGTGATGTTGTTTAAATTCACAGGCTTCTTTGGTACATCCTGGGGTATTATCTTTAGGGTAGAAAAATATGATCAGCCATTTTCCTCGATAATCCGATAAATTATGTTCAATCTCATTATTATCAAATAATGAAAATTCAGGTGCTTTGTGTCCAATTTCTAATTTGTTCATATGGAAAATTATGGGTGAAGTAATTCAGTTTAAAAAGAAGCCCCTTTCAGAAAAACATAAAGGTAATACCTTATGCCGAAGTGGTTTTCATAAATGGCAAATTTTAAAAGAAAAACAGTTTGAAGTGAAGCAAGGAAAGTTAATGACTGTTTATCAATGTAAGCGATGTCATAAAATTAAAAACAAACTGACATAATGTTTAAGTTTTTTTTAAAAAATTCTAAAAAAAAATTCAAACATTCATTGCTTGCGAGTGATCTGCTTGAATGCCGTTATCAAGAATTAGTTGTTAAGCATCATATCCAAAGTGATGATGCTCAAATTGAAGCACTAGGGCACTTACAACAACTATTGGATGATATTTTAGTACAGAGTGAGCCTAAAAAAATAGTTCTTTTTAGTCGTCGATTATCTTCGGCTCAAAAAAAAGCCAAGAGTATCTATATTTTTGGGGATGTAGGACGCGGCAAATCCATGTTGATGGATGTTTTTTTTCAAGCCTGTCCGATTAAGCTCAAACGAAGAATCCATTTCCACGCCTTCATGCAAGAAGTTCATCAATATATGCACGACTGGCGATCAAATCATCAGGGAGATCCTCTTCCTTCTTTAGCCATTAAAATACAAAAATCAGCATTGTTATTATGTTTCGATGAATTTCAGGTGACAGACATTGCTGATGCAATGTTGTTATCTCGGCTTTTTACACAATTAATAGATTTAGGAGTGATTTTTGTTGCAACTTCAAATCAACATCCAGATGATTTATACAAAGGCGGTTTACAAAGAGAGTTATTTTTACCTTTTATAGCACTATTAAAACAATCATCAGAAATACTGGAATTAGTGGCAAAAGAAGATTATCGACTTTCTCACTTTAAAGCCATGAAAACAGTTTTTTACAGTGAAGAAAAAGGTGCTGATGAATTTTTGCAGCAAAGCTTTAATGAATTAACTAACTGTGGCAATACAGAGATTAAAAGGCTTAAAGTGCAAGGCAGGGAGTTAGAGTTTGCCGCTGTCCATGGAGATATATTATTCTCCTCATTTGAGGAACTTTGTAATCGACCTTTGGGCTCTGCTGACTATTTAATAGTTGCCAGTGAATACAGCACCATTTTTATAGCGGAAATCCCCATTTTTTCTGTCGAAATCAGAGATCAGGTAAGACGATTTGTGACCTTAATTGATACCTTATATGAGAGCAATGTAAAGCTCATATGCACGCTTGCTGTGCCAGTAGAGGAGCTTCAGTTTGAAGATAGTCATTTTGATTTTAAGCGTACAAAATCACGTTTAATTGAAATGCAATCCGAGCAGTATTTGCAGCGACAACATTTGCTGGATTGATTTATGTAGGATGGGCAAAGGAGGCTTTATCCCGTGCCCACCACTCTATTGATGGGCACACTATCGCTTTGCCCATCCTACACGCATTATTAAAGCTTAATAAACATCTCTTACATAACGCTTTTCTTTCTTTAATTGATTAACATAATCAATCGCTTGTTCCGCTGTTTTATTGCCATACTGTTCAATAATGTCATGTAAGGCTTTATCAACATCTTTTGCCATGCGTGTTGCATCACCACAAACAAAGAATGAGCTGCCTTGTTCTAGCCAGATAAACATTTCTGCACCATTTTCACGCATACGGTCTTGAACATAAATTTTTTCTGCTTGATCTCTTGAAAAAGCTAAATCCAGGCGAGTTATTAAACCAGAGGCTTGCATGGCCTCAATTTCATCTTGATAAATGTAATCGGTGGCAGCGTTGCGGTCACCAAATAACAACCAGTTTTTACCGCTGGCTTTTCTAAACTCACGTTCCTGCAAAAAGGCTCTGAAAGGTGCAATACCCGTACCTGGGCCAACCATAATCATGGGTAGGCTGTCATCTTCCGGCACTCTAAAACTTTTATTGGGCGAGAAGAAAATTTTAACTTCTGAATGATCATCAACCAGATCAGCCAAATAGGTTGAACAAACCCCTTTGTGGTCACGGTTGTGGCTGTGGTAACGTACACTGGCAATGGTTAAATGTACGCTATCAGGATGCATTTTACCGCTGGATGAAATGGAATACGCACGATGTTGTAAGGGTTTTAATAGAGCGATAAATTCTGCTGCTGAAAATTCAACATCAGGGAATTGGCGTAATAAATCTAAGGTATCACGTCCCCATAAATAGTTGGATAGCTTGTCTTTATCGTCTGCTTGCAGTAAGTCGTTTAATTCTGGGTCGCTAGAACGTTTGGCAATTTCTTGCAGTAATTCTTTACTGGGTAATTTAATTTCAAAATGTGTACGTAATGCCTCTGAAAACAGCGTGTTTTCGCCATTAACTGGCTCATCTTCTTGCCCTGTGCAACCAATGGCTTTAACAATATCGGCAACTAATTCAGGGCAGTTAAGTGGTACTACGTTTAATGCATCACCTGCTTCATAAGTTAAATCTGAGCCTTCAAGAGAGAACTCATAATGGCGAGTTTCTTTGGATGATTTTTCTGAAGTGAGCAAGCGGTTACAGGTAACTTTGCTTGAGTATGGGTTTTTGCGGTTGTATTTTGGGCCTAGTGTACCTGACGCACTAATTGTAGATGTGAGTCCATCAAGAATAGCTACTCCATCTGCCATCATCGGAATAACACTGGAAATCCAGCTTTCAGCCGCATCTTCAAAATCAACATCACAATCAATACGATCATAAAGACGTTTAGCACCGAGTTCAGTTAAACGCTCATCCCATTCAATACCTGCTTTACAGAATAAATCATAGCTGGTATCACCTAAAGCAAGCACTGAGTACTGGATGTTTTCCATGCGAGGTGTGCTATCTGCTGAGATACTATCCCAAAGCAGTTGAGCATTGTCTGGCATTTCACCTTCACCATAAGTACTGGTGATGATCAGTAAATATTCCATTTTTGCTAATGTATCAATATCTATTTCATCCATGCTTTTAACAACAGGCAGTAATCCATGTGTCTTGGCAACAGATGCTGCATCAGTAGCAACAGATTCAGAATTACCTGTTTGAGTGCCGTAGAGTATATTGATGATACGTGCGTCGGTTTGGTTTGCCGAACTCGCGCTTTGTAGCATATGGCTGTGCATACCCGCAAAAAAGCCCCCTAGCCAGGCGCGTTGGGTGTCACTATAAGGAGCATTTTGTGGAATATTTGGTGTTTTCATATTTTTATAAGTTCTCGTACTCAGGCACTATTGTTATCACTGAGTAAAAAATTACATAAGGCTTTTAAAAGCCCTCCTTTGCTGGGGAGGGTTGGGTGAGGAGGGAATAAAATAATTCTCTTTTACAGTGTTCTTTTGTAAATCAAGAGGCAAAAGTGAATTGCATGTTTTTTATTTTCCCCTCACCCAACCCTCTCCCTCTGGAGAGGGCTTAAAAGCAGGGCTAAGGTTTAAACAATTTGAGCTTCTTCATCTAACATAGATTGCACAATCTCCAGACTAGTTAATCCAGCAATATGCTGTTCAACACTAGTAACATCAGCTAAGGCTAATTGATTGGCTCTATGTTGCTCAATAATCCAGGCAGTTGAGCCAATAGAGTAAATGCTTTGTACATCACGCAAGATGAGTGCAGTTTTATAGTCATTTAAACGTTTATCGGCTAATAAAGCTGCTAATTGTGTATCGTTATAGTTACTATAAGCTTCTCTATTGATCTTAACCAAAGCATCCTGAATTTTACGTGGACGCTGCATAATTAATTTTTCAGCTTGCTGGCTGATTTGCACATCTGTGATTATTGAATCAGTTAAACCTGACTTAATTAATTGATTTTTAGCAATTTGAGAAGCTTTTTCAATCACTGAAAAACTATTAATTAACTTGAAGGTCAAATCAGTGTCAACTTCGCCCTGTTCTGGAAATATGCCATCAAACAAATTTTGTTTGTTTTGATAAGCAGTTTTTACCAGACTAATTTGCTCTTGCGCATAAGCAATAGATAATTCTTCTATCATGGCTTTACGGTCTAGCTCTTTGCTTAAATATTCAGCAGTTTGTGTTTTATACAACCACAAAGGCACGGCAAATTTAAAGTGCTTACGTTCATTAGCCCAGTTCCTAAGTAAAGCTTTGGCTTTTTTAGAATCTGTATATTCAATGTGCTGTTCCAGCATGTACAAAATAAATTGCTCATGGCTGTTAGAGACATCAGATTCTTCTGTAAGACTGCGAATTTCAACTGATGTAGTATCGTATAAACCATCTAAACGGTTTTTAGGGTCATATTGATAGGCATTACCGCCAGACATGCCTGTACAGAAGCCTTTACCAAAAGCACCTAAATTAAGTATTGCGCCGTTGATCATGTATTCGCAGGCAAAATCACCCACACCTTCAACAACTGCCATTGCACCTGAGTTTCGCACTCCAAAACGGTCACCCGCTTCGCCATTGATAAATGTTTTACCGCCAGTTGCCCCAAATAAGGCGAAGTTACCGATTAATACATTTTCTCCAGAGCTATTTGAACCCCCACCAGGAGATTTAACAATAATTAAACCACCGCAAGCAGTTTTACCGACCCCGTCATTACAAGTGCCTGTGTGCTCCATGCGCATGCCATCATTATTAAATGCCGCATAACTTTGACCTGCTGAACCTGTGGTTTTGACAGTGATACTATTAGGCGCTAAATAACGTCGACCATGTTGGTTGGTGTAAATAAGAGCTGATTTTTTCGCTTGTTGCTCGTTTATTTCATAAGCTAATAAGCGTTCAATATCAATAGCGACTTGACCGCCTACTGTTTTATGTCGATTGTTTAATTTAAATGCGGAACCTTTGACAAAAACGGGTTTTCCTTTAACAATTTTAGATTTAAGCTGTTTAAAGATTTTGTCATCAATGCTGAAGTCTGCTTCTAAATAAGTAGGATTTGCTATTTTAACTTCTTCTACTTGAGCTAATAGACGAGTGAAGTCTAATTGGCCCACCATAGATGGATGGTTAATCAAGTGTAACAAGTCAGTTTGCCCACGAATCTCGGCAAGACTGCTATAACCTAAGCTGGCCAATACTTCTCTTACTTCATGAGCTACGTTCATGAAATATTGAGCAAGTACACGAGGATCGCCTTTAAATTCTTCATGCACAGTGGTTAAACCAGCAGGACATCTGACGTTACAGTTTTTAGCCATTACACAGCGAAGCATCATTAATGCAGTAGTACCAAATTCAAATGAATCAGCCCCTAAAATAGCGGATTTAACCACATCTAAACCACTTTGATGTGCTGAACTACAACGTAAAACCACTTTGTCGCGTAAACCATTAACGGCTAATGCTTGATGTACTTCTGAAATACCAATTTCAGGTGAGCGTCCCGTATTTTTTAAACTGGTAACTGCGGCTGCACCTGTGCCACCCGTATTGCCAGCAACATTAATTACATCGGCACCCGCTTTAGCAACACCCACGGCAATAGTTCCAATACCTTCTGATGAAACTAATTTAACCACCACTTTAACCCGTGCTGCTTTTGCATCATGAATGAGTTGCCCTAAATCTTCAATTGAGTAGGTATCATGATGTGGAGGAGGACTGACTAATTCGACTTTGGGTGTGCCGCCACGTAACGAGGCAATTTCAACCGATACTTTTGCAGCAGGTAATTGACCGCCTTCACCAGGTTTAGCACCTTGAGCAATTTTAATTTCAATTTCTTCAATATTTTTATCAGCCAGATAACCTGCCCAAACACCAAAACGACCCGAAGCAAATTGTTTTATTTTGCTTGATTTAAGGGTGTTGAAACGGCTGGAATGCTCACCACCTTCGCCAGAGTTACTCAATGCACCAGCAATGTTAGTGCCTTGTGCCACAGCTTCATGTGCTTCTGATAATAAAGCCCCGTGACTCATTGCACCAGATGCTAAAGTTGCGGTAATTTCATTGGCAGCTTGAACATTTGTCAGGCTAATAGGATTGCGAGCTGTTTTTATGTTATTTAAATAATTATTTAGTAGGCTCGCTGTATCATGAATGGCAATGGAAATTACCTCATCAGATACCTTTAAGCGAAAGCTTTCATTAACAAATCGCCTTTTTAAATGTTCAGTAAGTGCTTTAATGCGCTGTGTTGACGAGTTTTCTGTCAGTGAGATAATAAAATGAACGGCATTTGTTATTTTAACGGCCAATCCTAGAATCAGGTAATTGTTGTTACCTTGTAAGCTTTGGCTGCCTAGAATAAAATCAAATTCTTCAATGGTTTGAGCTGTACGAATGTCAACAGGCAATGCCATAATGTCACGCAGTGCCGCAGGACGGCTGTCACGTTCTTGATACAGTTTATTGCTAAAACTGCGATAAGCGGGAGTGATGCCAAAATTATCTATTTGTTCAGGCGAGCGTTTTCCATAACCAAAATCCAGATAAGCCATGTCACTTGCGGCATCTGATTTTGAATTTTTGGGGATATATAACACGCCTTCATCAGTCATGTTGATATATTCACGAACGGCTGTATTACCAAAGGAATGTCCGCTACCTTCCTGACGTTCTTTAAATAAGCCTAAGAATGGAATGTCTTTTTCTTCATTAATAGATAATGCTTTGTGATGCCATTCGCTGGCACTGCTGGCAATATCGGTATAACGTACACCCCCTACAGAGGAGTGAATGTTTGGGAAATAGGCTTTTAATTTAGGCTCATCGGTATCTAAATAGTTAGATTCAAAAAATTCACCACCGATATAACTTTCTGCGGTACATAAGCCAAATTTACCCATGGTTTTCATTAGAGATTTGGCAACCCCCTTTTGAAAATTATCCAGTGCTTTTTGTTGTGTTTCTGAGGTGGTTTGTTGGCTGATAACACGGTTATGAATACTAATCGGGCAAATGGCTGAACAACCAAAACCAAGCAAGGTCGCAACATCATGGGGGCTGGCAACTTGACCTGTCTCCATCACGATAGATGAGCTAAAGCGCAGGCCTAAGTCAACCAGGTGCTGGTTAGCTGCGGCTATCATTAGTAAAGCAGGAATAGCAGCCTGTTGTTGACTGATATTAATATCACTTAGAATAATAATGCCAGTATTGGCTTTTGCGGCTTTTTCAATCTGCTGACAAATATTCAGAAAAGCCTGTTCTAAAACTCGCGCATTTTTTTCTGCATCATCATAAACTGGCGTGTAGAGCATATCTAAAGTGGTATGAGTGACTGTTTTTTGTCTACGAATTTGTTCTAGTTGAGTGCGTTGCAAAATAGGGGATTCAATAACCAGTTGCTTGCTTTTCTGTTCTGCAAAGGTTGGTTTTGCTCCAAGTGCGACACGTAATGTCATACCATCGCTTTCACGCAAGGAATCTAGCGGCGGATTGGTCACTTGTGCAAAGCGTTGACTAAAATAACGTGACATACCACCTTCTGCTTTAGATAATGCATTAGGTGTGAGTCCATAACCCATCGCAGAGACTTTCTCCAATCCATTGCTTAACATAGGATCAAGCAAAAATTTAAAGCTTTCCTGATTGAGTGAATATGCAGTATGACGCTGGTCTATATTAAAGTTGTGTGAATTATCTAATTCAGATAATTCAACTTTATCCAAGTCGGTAATATGAATAGCACTTTGAGCTAGTAATACTTTGTAGTCCTTTTCTTTAGCAAGGCGTTCCATGACTTGATGGCCATCATATGATTCGCCTGTGCTGTGGTCAAAATACAACATGCCGCCAGCTTCAATTCTACCGCGTTTTAATATTTCTTCAGCTGGAAAATCAATTTGCCCCGCTTCTGACATAACAGCAAGATATTCTTTTGTTTCAACTGAGCGTAAAGGTCTTAAGCCTAAGCGGTCAAGACGTGCGCCGACACGAATACCATCATTAAAAATGATCGCAGCAGGCCCGTCATTTTTTTCTTCATATAAACTGAAATATTCCAGCATGGCGCGTACATCATCTGATAGCGATGTATCGTTTTCCCAGGCAGGTGGCATCATCGCTAAAATGGCAGTGACAATACCTAAATGATCTTCATTAATGCGACGAGTTAATGTTTGGTCTAAACGCCCTGAGTCGGATTGACCAATAGGGAAAACAACTTCTTTGTTGTTTTGTCTGGCAATTGCATTTTCGCTGAGTCGGTTTTTCTTATCAGTATTTAACTCGCCATTATGCGCCATGTAACGGAATGGCTGAGCCATCATTGTCGCTGGTGCGGTGTTAGTTGAAAAACGAGTGTGAAAAAATAGGGTGCTAATCTTATGATCTTTATCATAAAGATCGGTGAAATATGGGATAACTTCAAATGAATTTAAACGCCCTTTATAGACTTGAGTGCGAGAACTCATAGATAAAGGGTAAAAACCATCCAGCTCGTGGCGAGTGAAGCCTTCTGCTTCAATCGTTAATAATGCAACCTGAATATGTTTTTCAAATTCTTCGTTAGAGGCATCTTTTAAAATAGCGGGTCTGCCAAAGATAACCTGTCTGATAGGTAGTTGTGCCTTAACTGATGCTGCGTTAAGTATGCTGTTATCAACGGGGATATTTCTCCAGCTAATAACGGGCAGGTCAAATTCTTTTAAATGATTTTCAACTAATTCAGTTGCAACTGCATCATATTTAACATGGTCTTCTGGATAAAAAAAGTTGGCAACACCAAATTGCCCTAGTTTCAGGTTTTTAATAGCCGTTACTTTACGGAAAAAATTAACTGATAAATCAATATTTACGCCCGCGCCATCACCTATACCTTCTGCACTCATACCGCCACGATGAGGGATGGTACAGAGTGCTTCATGAGATTTGATTAATAAATCGTGTGATTGTTTACTTGCTTTATGAGTGATAAAGCCAACGCCACAACTATCTTGTGATTGGTTACTGTCGTAAAGCATTTGAGCTGTGTGATTGTTTAGGGAATTTTTAATCATCTCTACCCCGATCCTTATTATTCAATGTCTTACAGTCTTCATGGTTTTTTTATTTATTGCATGTTAGAGTCAAGACTTTAAATGCATTGAGCTATTTATGGATAGGCTCTTAACTGTAAGTAATTTTATGTGACTGAATTTTCATTCAGTGAAACCTGTGGATGTTAACATGGACAAAGTTTTTTGTCATTTGACAGGGTATATTTTGTAGTAAATGTTAGAATTAAAATTCAGACCTGTGTTTAAGTGTTGTTTTTTGTATTTCGGATGGTTATGAATAAAGAATTTGATGTTGTGATTGTTGGTGGTGGCATGGTAGGGGCTGCAGTGGCTTGTGGATTAGGCGGAACAGCTTTAAAAGTAGCTGTTGTAGAACAAGCGATCCCCGAAGCATTTTCTGAAGGTCAAGCGCATGATCTGCGAGTGTCTGCTTTAAGCCTGGCTTCAAAAACTATTTTAGAAAGTGTTGGAGCGTGGAGTGGGGTGTTAAGTCGACGATCTTGTCCTTTTCGACGTATGCGAGTTTGGGAAACCTCAGGTGATACAGAATTTAATAGTGATGATATTAATTTACCCGAACTGGGTTTTATTGTTGAGAATAGAGTGACTCAGCTGGCTTTACTAGAAAGATTGCTAGAATTTGATAATGTTGAATTAATTGCGCCAGCAACAATTAAAAAAATTAATTACTCAGTAACGGGACAAACAACGCTACAGTTGCAAGATGGTGGTGAGATCCAGACTAAAATGTTAGTAGCTGCTGATGGAGGTAACTCGAGAGTTAGACAAGCTGTTGGGTTAGGTGTCACAAGTTGGGATTATAAGCAACATGCTATGGTTATCTATATAGAAACAGGTTATGAGCAGCAAGATATTACCTGGCAACGATTTGTACCCAGTGGACCACAAGCTTTTTTACCTTTAACAGGAAGTTATGGGTCAATTGTCTGGTATAACTCTGCGGATGAGGTTAGACGATTAAAATCGCTATCGAATGAAGAGTTAATTGCGGAATTAACCGCTACATTTCCTGATTGTTTAGGTAAAGTTAAACAGGTATTGGGGGTTGCAAGCTTTCCGTTAAAGAGACAACATGCTCAGCAATATGTTAAGCAAGGCGTAGCTTTGGTAGGTGATGCAGCACATATGATTAATCCTTTGGCTGGTCAGGGGGTAAATATTGGATTACTGGATGCGGCGGCACTGGCTGAAGTATTAGTTGAAGCCAGAGAAAAAGGGGAAGAGATTGGTGATGTGACAGTATTGAAGCGGTTTGAAAAGATGCGTAGAAATGAAAACCTGAGAATGATGACAGTAATGGATGTTTTTTATCGGGTTTTTAGTAATGATGTGCTGCCATTAAAGTTTTTTAGAAATCTTGGTTTAGGTTTGGCGGAGCGCATATCACCCGTAAAAAACAAGGTAATGCGTATGGCTATCGGGCTGGATGGAAACTTGCCAAAACTTGCGCGTGGTGAGCTATTGCGATAATTTAACAGCTTATATTGAAAAATTAATAGTTTATACTACTATTCTAAGGTAAAGAGTTTAATTTAAAATGAATGTTATGGAAAAGAGAGTTTATCCTCGAATAGAGAAGCAGTTTTCTGTTGTTGTTGAAAATGATAAAGGTGTAAAGTTAAATGTTGTTGCAGTGGATACTTCAAGTGATGGAGTGTGTATCCAATGTAATACTTTTGAAAGGAATCTTATTACGCCTGGTGGTTGTTTTATTAGTGATGGTAAGCCTGTTGAGCTTTTTTTACGGTTTGAACTGCCCTTTGGCACGGGGAAGGTTGAAAAAGTAAATATTCGTTGTCATGTCGCTTTTTCAAGGCGTATATCAAGTGATCAATGTAAAATTGGTA
>JAGLUC010000160.1 GCA_023134955.1 Methylococcales bacterium
GATCCAAAAGAAGTCTTGTCATGGTATTACCAGGACAAGACTCGTTTGCAAGAAATCGAATCTATGGTTTTAGAAGATCAGGTGGTAGACTGGGTCTTAGATCAAGCACAAGTTACTGATAATTCAACAACATTTGAAGAAATTATCAAAGATTCTCAATAATTTGAATATTTTTTTCATTTATTCGGAATTATAAAAGCAAACGGCAGAGATTGTGCTCTAATATTGTGATCTAACTAGTGTTTTTAGACTAAACTTCGTTAAAAGGAAGACTGGATGTCCGATATAAGTAATCAAGAAACTTCAATGAATCTCGTTCCTATGGTGGTTGAACAAACTGGCCGTGGGGAACGTGCCTATGATATTTATTCTAGGCTATTAAAAGAGCGAGTTATATTTTTGGTGGGGCAGGTAGAAGATCACATGTCTAACCTAATTGTTGCCCAATTGTTATTTTTGGAATCGGAAAACCCAGACAAAGACATCTATTTGTATATAAACTCCCCGGGCGGTTCCGTTTCTGCGGGTTTGGCCATATACGACACGATGCAGTTTATAAAACCAGATGTAAGCACACTTTGCATCGGTCAAGCAGCCAGCATGGGAGCTTTATTGCTCTGTGGTGGTGCAGCTGGCAAGCGTTATTGTTTACCTCATTCTCGTATGATGATTCATCAGCCATTGGCTGGATATCAGGGACAAGCAACAGATTTGGAAATTCATACCAATGAAGTGCTAAAAACCCGTGAGCGTTTGAATAAGATCATGGCTGCTCATTCAGGTCAAAAAATTGAGGCAATTCAAAAGGATACAGATCGAGATAATTTTATGGGTGGTGAAGAAGCTGCAAGTTATGGCTTAATTGATTCAGTCCTTAATTCTCGAGAAGACGCGGTAAGTAGCTCTTAATTCAACTAGACTATAAATAACGACTTAGGGTATGTTACCTCTTAGGTCTTGTCATAGAGTTTAGATAAGATATAGACTGTAAAGTAGTAGAGTTAATGTTATTTAGGCTAATGTTTGAGCTAGTCATTTTGAATGAGTAGCGATAGCAACGAGGTGGTTAAATGAGTGATGAAAATAAGAATGGCAGTGGCGATAAGTTATTGTATTGTTCATTCTGTGGCAAAAGTCAGCACGAAGTCAGAAAGCTAATTGCAGGACCTTCTGTATTTGTCTGTGATGAATGCGTTGAATTGTGTAATGACATCATTCGTGAAGAAGTTCAGGAAAAATCGACTTCAGTTCACGGAAACAGCTTACCAACGCCGAAAGAAATCAATATTGTTCTAGATGAATATGTTATTGGTCAGGCTAGAGCAAAGAAAATTTTATCTGTTGCTGTTTATAATCACTATAAACGCCTTGATGCAGGCCTCAAGAAAGACGATGTTGAGTTATCTAAGAGTAATATCTTACTGCTTGGTCCTACAGGTTCAGGTAAAACATTACTTGCTGAAACCTTAGCTCGTTTACTCAATGTCCCATTTACCATTGCTGATGCAACCACGTTAACTGAAGCAGGTTATGTGGGTGAGGATGTTGAAAATATCATTCAAAAACTGCTTCAAAAATGTGATTACGATGTTGAAAAAGCTCAGACAGGTATCGTCTATATCGATGAAATTGATAAAATTTCTCGTAAGTCAGATAACCCTTCGATTACTCGTGATGTATCGGGTGAAGGCGTTCAACAAGCTTTACTTAAATTGATTGAAGGTACAGTTGCTTCTGTTCCGCCACAAGGTGGGCGTAAACATCCTCAGCAGGAATTTCTTCAAGTCAATACAGCAAATATCTTGTTTATTTGTGGTGGTGCTTTTGCTGGTTTAGATGCGGTTATCCGTGACAGAACTGAGAAAGGCGGTATTGGTTTTGGTGCTGAAGTTAAAAGCAAAACCGATAAGAAAAATGAAGCTAAATTGCTGCATAAAGTTGAACCGGGCGATTTAGTAAAATACGGTCTAATTCCAGAATTTATTGGTCGTTTACCCGTTATCGCTACGTTAGATGAGTTAGATGAAGAATCTATGGTTCGAGTTTTGACAGAACCTAAGAATGCAGTGACTAAACAATACGCTAAATTGTTTGAGCTGGAAGGTTCTGAGTTAGAATTTAGAGATGTTGCCTTAAGCGCTATTGCGAAAAAAGCAATGGATCGTCGAACGGGTGCTCGTGGTTTACGCTCTATTCTTGAAGATGCATTGTTGGATATTATGTATGAATTACCATCGATGCAGGATGTGAGTAAAGTCGTTATTGATGATGATGTCATTAACGGTAAATCAGATCCTTTGCTGATATTTGAAGGAAAAGATATCGCAGCTTCTGACGAGTAGATAGAAAATTATTCATTACTGCTTGTAATGGAAAGGTTAGAAAAAAAACACGCTTTTTAGCGTGTTTTTTTTTGCCAAAAGAACTTGAAAAAAAACTTATTTCCCCCATTATGAATGAAAGAGAAATAGTTTTTATAATGATGGTAAAACAAAAATCACTGGCCAATAAATTGCAGCAGCAGTATTACCAGCATTTGAACAATTGTAAGAATGAAAAGCATATTTTTATTTTTCAATGCATTACGTTTACTAATCAAGGTTAATTTGTTCTCACAATAAGTTAACACTGGTTTATCAAGAGGGGAAAGCTTTATGGATCAAGACGATAAAATACCTGAATTAGTTGATGGACAGACTTTGGTAATGCCAGTTTTGCCATTAAGAGATGTCGTTGTATATCCACACATGGTTATACCGCTTTTTGTGGGACGTGAAAAATCAATTAAAGCACTTGAATCTGCGATGGAAGAAGATAAGCAGATTTTGTTGGTTGCACAAAAAAGTGC
>JAGLUC010000161.1 GCA_023134955.1 Methylococcales bacterium
TGAAGTTTACGTAATACGGGAAACCAATGACTCGAAACCCCATATTACACTTCGTTTCATACGGGCTACAATATGTGTTAATAAAACAGTGTCAAAATACCCTGTCAGAACTTTTGCGACGACTAATACATCTCAATTTATTGCACTGTAACAGTTATTTTTTAGCCATCAACTCTTTTGCTTTATTAATCGCTATTTCAGCTAAAGCAAGCACTAGTGACTCACTGTCTCCATGCGGCTCAGTCTCACCGAAGGGCTCTCCATCCTTAAATGTGTACATATAAATGAAGTAACCTAACGGTGAAAATGCGAATATAGCAACAATCCACATAACGATTGTTATTACAATAATTTGACCAATCATAACCACTCCTGAATACTATTTATTATTTTTATCAAGGATTTAATATAACGCTCTATTCATCAGTGTACAAGAAAAAAATCCTGGCTTATTTCTTTACCGTTATTAAATGACAGATTAAGGTTTAAACAAAATAAATTTTAAAGCAGTACTTTCACTATACCCTTCACACTCAACTATAATATTGTTATGGGCTTTATATGTTGCGCAAATAAAAAGTTCATCGTATAATTTGAAACGGCTTACTTGATCAAGCTAGTATAAATTACACACTTCTGGAGGAAAATTATGAAATGGGAAACACCAGCTTACAACGACTTACGTTTTGGTTTTGAAGTAACTATGTACATCTACAACCGTTAATTTTAATAGTTTAAGATTTAAAAAAGGGGGTGACAATTTAGTCACCCCCTTTTTTTTGCCTGAAACTTATTAATCCCGTATCATTAAAATCTTACAAATCAGCTAAATTAAACAAATATGAAAATTAGAGTCCTCGGCTCAGGTGCAGGCGGTGGTTTTCCACAATGGAACTGTAGTTGCCCAAATTGCAAAGCGGTAAGAGCCGGTTCTATCAAAGCCAGCACTCGCAACCAATCATCTATTGCCGTTTCATCTGATGGCGAACACTGGGTATTATTTAATGCCTCACCTGATGTGCGTGCACAATTAGAAAATTTTCCAGAAATTCACCCAAAAAACAAAGTCCGTGGTACAGGCATAGAAGCCATTGTTATTATCGACTCTCAAATTGACCATGCAACTGGCTTACTTATTCTGCGCGAAGGTGATCCGCTCAATATTTATTGCACAGATATGGTGAAGCAGGATCTCACCACTGGCTTTCCAATTTTTAACATTTTAGAACACTTTTGTGGTGTAAATGATCACCCAATTCCATTGAATGGAGACTCTTTTACAATTCCCAATATTGATGATCTTGAGTTCACGGCCTTAGCACTTAAAAGTAAAGCACCTCCTTATTCACCACACAGAAATGATCCACACGAAGGTGATAATATCGGCATAATTATTCGTCAAATTTCAACGGGAAAAACCACCTTTTATGCACCCGGTTTAGGCGCAATAGAACCTCATATCGAAAAAGCCATGATTAAAGCAGACTGTGTGATGGTTGATGGTACATTCTGGACAGATGATGAATTAGCCTCTGTTGGTCGCCCATTATTATCAAGAAAAATAGGCCATTTACCTCAATCGGGTGAAGATGGCATGATCGAATTTTTAGATACGCTGGAAAAACCACGCAAAATTTTGATCCATATCAATAACACCAACCCAATTTTAAGCGACGATTCAAAAGAACGAGAGATACTGACACAACACGGTATCGAAGTATCCTACGACAACATGAATATCGAGCTGTAACTATGACCGAACAAACACCTTGGACACTCGTGGACGTAGGGCGGACTTCAGTCCGCTTTGCTCGACATATCATTCATCTAGCGGACTAAAGTCCGCCCTACAAAATAGGTAAAAACATGGCTTGCTGCTCTAACGATGCATGGACTAAAGAAGAATTTGAAGCGAAATTGCGTGGTATGGAAAACATGTACCACATTCACCACCCTATCCACACCCTGATGAATGAAGGCAAACTCAGCCAAAAGCAATTACAAGGCTGGGTTGCCAATCGGTTTTATTACCAAATAATGATCCCGATAAAAGATGCCAACATTTTAGCCAACTGCCCAGACCGTGAAACACGCGCCACCTGGACACAACGCATTTTAGATCATGACGGACATCCCGGTGACCCAGGTGGCATTGAAGCATGGGTACAACTAGGTATTGCCGTCGGCATGACCCGTGAAGAAATTGTATCTTTAGAACACGTCTTACCTGCTGTACGTTTTGCAGTTGATGCTTATGTCAACTTTGCCAGACGCTCAGAATGGCACGAAGCAGCAAGCTCCTCTTTAACAGAAATGTTCGCACCAAAAATCCACAAACAACGTTTAGATAACTGGCCAGAACTTTACCCTTGGGTAGAAAAAGAAGGTTATATCTATTTCCAAAAACGCCTAACTGAAGCACGTAGAGATGTAGAACACGGTTTAGAAATCACATTAGACTGGTATAAAACTCGTGAGCAACAAGAACGCATGGTTGAGATATTACAATTTAAACTAGATGTTTTATGGTCAATGGCTGATGCTATGTACATGGCTTATGTAAATGACATGCCCCCGTACTTTAATGTAGAGAAATAAAGCACCTAAAAAAAACTCGTTCCCACCGCTCCTGCGTGGGAATGGATACCTCTACCCAAGTAAAAGCAGGAATCCAGCGCAATACCCTAGAGTAACAAGATGAAAAACTTGGGGGTTGTTATTTTATAGCAAGACCTGTTCATTCTTTTAAGTCCTGTATGCATTCCCACGCTGGAGCGGTGGGAACGAGAA
>JAGLUC010000162.1 GCA_023134955.1 Methylococcales bacterium
TTTTGATAGGCGATATTTCTAGCAAGCCCCAGCCAGCATTAATGATGATTTCAGCAATCAATTCTATAGGGTTGTTTTGGCTATTATGATGAATTTGGTAGTTGTTGTTTTCCAGGGTATCAATTGAATTGATGTTAGTAATGTCAGAAAAGTAATTTAAATCAATGGGGCTTTTAGTTACCACTTTAATGGTAGCAGTGTTCATACGTTGATTTAATCCTGCAATGGTTTCTTTAAAAACCAGTTTTCCCTGATTGATAATCTGTACGTGAGAACAGGATTCTTGTACTTCAGATAAAATGTGAGTAGAAAGAATAATGCCGTGTTCACTACCAAGTTCTTTAATTAAACAGCGTATTTCTTTAATTTGAATAGGATCCAGGCCTACCGTCGGCTCATCAAGAATAATGATTTCTGGATCATGTAATATGGCTTGAGCAATCCCGACTCGTTGTTGATAGCCTTTAGATAAATTAGTGATTAATCGTTCAGCAACTTCATTAAGTCCACAACGTGCTTTAGCAGAGTTAACCGCTGCGTTTATGTCCCGGAATGACAATCTGTGTAATCTAGCGCAATAGACTAGAAATTCATTAACAGTTAGTTCTTTATATAAAGGTGGAGTATCGGGCAAATAACCTAAACACTGTTTGGCTTGTTTAGGTTGGTCGAGTAAATCAAAACCATTAATGTTGATTTGTCCTGCGCTGGGGGCGAGGTTGCCACAGAGCATTTGCATGGTTGTGGTTTTACCAGCGCCGTTGGGCCCTAGAAAACCGAGTACTTCACCTTTAGCTAAGTTGAAACTAACATCATTAACAGCGCAGTGCTGGTCATAATAGCGAGTGAGGTTTTGGGCTTCAATTAATGATGTTGACATTTTTTAATCTATTTGAGAAATCAGAAATTTAATTTCATCTTGCAGTTTTTTACGAAAAAACAAAAAACGCCAGCGAGCACCACCACATTGCCGCCATAATAAAGCGGCTCTAATGCCTGCAAGTAATAAGGCTCTGATTTTATTAACGGTATTTGTTTGAGCAAGATATTGTTCTTCACCGTTGACCATAATGCGCGGTTGCAATGTACTGATGGTGCTGTGGTAAAGATCACCTAGATTAGCTAAAACATTTTCATGTATAGAGCCAAATGTTTCTGACTGAGCTTGTGCTTTTTCTATCCCAGTGGTAATTTTTTTCAGCATTTCAGGGCGCTGAGACAGTTGTTTCTCTAAAAATACCAGTGATGCTGCATAGCGGGCTTGTTCAGGATCAGCAATTGTTCGACCTGTTAATTGCTTTTCTAATTGTAACAACCCTGGTTTTAGCTGAGATAAATCACCATAAATATCCAGTACACTATCAGAATCAATTTTTAACAGGGAATTCATGCAGGTTTTAATAGCCGCATTATCTGCTGCTCCTGTTGTAGCTAATTGCTGAACAAGTAAGCATGTCTGAGAGATAGCAGCAAGGGCAATGGTTTGGTTGGTGATGGATTTTAAAGGCATAATGGTTTTAGGAACCTTTGATTAAGTCAGGGACGAAATAGATTGTATTTGAAATGTTCAAATTCAAGGCGTAAAGCGTAGATAATAGCAGGCTATTATTAAGAGTTACAACGCAGAAGTTGGATATTTCAGGTGCAAGGTATGAGTTCATGGTTTGATCAGAGGTTCCTTCATTTACAGGCAATATTAGGTAAGCAGTTTTTAGTTGTCTGGTTTCCAGCTTTTACCCACGACTGCATACCATTTGATAAATGATAGATATTTTTCATACCCATCTGTTTAGTTAATATATTACCAGCTCTGCCACTCCTGTTACCTGATCGACAGACTAGAATAACAGGTTGATCTGGCGATGATTTTAATTGATCTAAATTAGCCAGCCATTCTTTAGTGTTGAATTTGCCTTTGGGCGAGAAAAATTGCAATTTATGACTATCAGGAATAGTTCCTGTTGTTGCCCATTCTTTTTCGGTACGAATATCAATCACCAAGGCATTGTTGTTTTTTTGCATGGCAATGAGTTGATCGGTAGATAGATTGATTAATTGATCTGCAAAAACGGATAATGTAAAAAAAGAAAGTAGTAGCATAAAAAAGAGTTTTGTTTTCATAGGGTCTCTGTGTTTTTTGAGTTAAAGGCATGGGTTTTATTGACTTAATAAAACTTTATTTACCTGATAACAGCATTAAATTAATATGCAATAAAATGAAGTATATATCATACTCTCCATTAATATTACGGGTATGATATACATATTTGAAATGCTATTAAATTATCAGTGGAGATAAAAATGTCAGAGTCGGTATCATTAGTAGTGTCGGGTATGAAATGTGGTGGATGTGAAAGCAATGTTAAAACTAAATTAAATACCCTTGACGGGGTATTATTGGTTGAAGCCATGCATAAAGAAAAAAAAGTTGATGTGCAGTTTGATGCAGAAAAAATCAGTGTAGAAGCGATTTCTCAAGCAATCACAGATGCTGGTTTTGTTGTTGAAGAGTAAGTATTAAATAATTTGTAACTGAGGTCTTTCATGAGTAAAGAAGATAATGCAAATCAAGCAGACGAGAACTTAAGATTATCAATATTAGGAATGAGTTGCGCAGGTTGCGTAGGTGCTGTTGAAGGTGCTTTAGCATCGGTTAACGGAGTGACGGCTGTTAATGTTAATTTTGCAGATCATTCCGCAGTGGTTAAAGGTGATGCTGATCCAGAGTTATTGAAAAAAGCAGTACATGATGCGGGTTATGATGCGGCTGTTATGGAAGGTCTGGAAGACCCCCGTGAACAAGAAGAAAGAGAGTTGCAGCGTTATCATCGGTTGATGAAACAAGCCAAAGTTGCAGCTGTTTTTGGCTTTCCCTTAATGATCTTAAGTCATTCGGGATTAGTACCTGATATTGCTTCAGGTTTTGGACACTGGTTTTGGTCGATTATTGCCTTAATCACTTTAGCTATCTTGTATTATTCGGGAGGACACTTTTTCTCTGGCGCAGTTAAGTCTTTAATGTTAGGGCAGGCTAATATGGATACCTTAATTGCTTTAGGTACGGGTTCTGCCTGGTTGTATTCTTGCGTGGTGATTGACTTTTCCAGCCATTTAACGGCATTTGCACCTCATGCTTATTTTGAAGCTTCAGTTCTTATTTTAGCCTTTATAAACTTTGGTACAGCGCTGGAAACAAAGGCAAGAGGGCAAACATCCGCAGCTATTAGAGCACTTATTGGGCTACAGCCACGTACCGCAAGAGTGGTACGAGAAGGTGTGGAACAAGATGTTGCTATTGAAGAAGTTGGTTTGGGTGAGACTTTAAGAGTCAGGCCGGGTGAAAAAATTGCTGTTGACGGGATGTTAATAGAAGGGCATTCAACCGTTGACGAATCTATGTTAACGGGTGAACCAATGCCCGTGGAAAAAATAGAAGGCTCTAATGTAGTAGCAGGGACTATGAATCAACAAGGTAGCTTTTTATTTACTGCCACACGGATTGGTAGAGATACTGCACTGGCACAAATTATTAGCAGTGTGCGTACAGCGCAAGGTAGTAAACCTGCTATTGCCAAATTAGCCGATAAAATATCCAGTATATTTGTACCTGTGGTAGTTGCTATATCAGTATTTACCTTTTTAATCTGGTATAGCTTTGGTCCTGAACCATCATTGGGTTTTGCTTTTATCACATCAATGACTGTATTAGTCATTGCTTGTCCCTGTGCATTGGGATTAGCTACGCCTATATCGGTGATGGTGTCAGTCGGTCGTGCTGCACAAATGGGGGTTTTAATTCGTAATGGAGATGCCTTGCAAAGTGCTGGAAAATTAACTTGTTTAATTTTAGATAAAACTGGTACGGTGACAGAAGGTAAGCCGACCGTATCGAGTATTATCGCAGTCGGTGATTTTGATGAAGAGAGCGTATTAAGGCTGAGTGCAAGTATAGAATCAGGCTCTGAACATCCGTTGGCAGCCGCCATTTTAGCTGATGCAGAAGAAAAACAAATAAAACTAGAAAAAACCACGGCTTTTGAAGCGATTACAGGGCATGGAATTACAGCACTCATTGCGGAGCAAAAAGTATTCTTTGGTAATCAGGCATTAATGGATGACAAAGGTGTTAAATATGCCAGGCATAAAAAGAAAATAGAGCAATTATCAGAGCAAGGTCAAACTGTAATGTTATTAGCGGTTGATAATAATATTGTGGGTATTATTGCTGTCTCTGATCCCATCAAAAAAGATTCTGCTCAAGCTGTTAAGCAACTTATCAAGCAAGGCGTTCGAGTCATCATGGTGACAGGGGATAATGAAATAACCGCTAAAGCCATTGCTAAACAAGCAGGAATAACCGAGATAAGAGCACAAGTATTGCCAGAAGATAAGGCGGCTATTGTTAAAGAGTTTCAACAGGCTGGTGAAGTAGTGGGTATGGTAGGTGATGGTATTAATGATGCACCAGCATTGGCACAAGCTAATGTGGGGTTTGCAATAGGCACAGGAACAGATGTGGCGATTGAAAGTGCTGATATTGTTATTCTGCAAGGTTCATTACAAAAAGTACCAGAAGCAATGGCTTTATCTAGAGCAACAGTGACTAATATTAAACAAAATTTATTAGGTGCGTTCTTTTACAATACCATTGGTATTCCTGTGGCAGCTGGATTGTTTTATCCAATATTTGGCGTTTTACTAAGCCCTCTGGTCGCAGGTGCAGCAATGGCAATGTCATCAGTTACAGTTGTGACTAATGCTAATCGCTTGCGCTGGATTGATTTGGATGGGTGATATAATGTTGATGGAGTCTAGTGATTTGCTAACTTTGGATTGGTGAATAACTAAAATTAATGCTCTGTTGCTCTTAAGCCTCCATCAACTTTGGTTTGATAAGTTAATGAATTTCTGTGTTAAACAAGGTAATGAATAAACTATGAGTAAACTGAAATGCGCTGTTATTGGTACAGGCTATTTAGGTAAATTCCATGCGGAAAAATACGCTTCTCTAGATAATTGTGAGTTAGTTGCTGTTGTTGATATTAATGAGCAGGCAGCCCAGGAAGTAGCTGATAAACATGGTGCGCAAGCACTGACGGATTATGAGTCTTTATTAGGTAATGTGGATGCAGTCAGTATTGTTGTTCCAACCAGCCTTCATCACTTGGTTTCTAAAGATTTTTTAAATGCTGGTGTGCATGTATTGGTTGAAAAACCAATTACCGTGACTGTTGCAGAAGCAGAAGAATTGATTGCTATCGCAAAAGAAAAAAATGTCATTCTGCAAGTGGGACATTTAGAACGCTTTAATCCTGCGGTAATGGGATTGGATAAAGAAGCAAAACCTTTATTTATTGAAGCACATCGTCTCTCTCCCTTTAATCCGCGAGCAAATGATGTCAGCGTAGTACTGGATTTAATGATCCATGATATTGATATAATTTTAGCATTGATAGATTCGGATATAGAGCGGATTGATGCCAGTGGTACAGCGGTGTTAACAACAGGGACTGATATAGCCAATGCTCGACTAACCTTTAAAAATGGTTGCGTCGCCAATGTAACGGCAAGTCGAATTAGTATGAAAATGGAACGTAAGATGAGAATGTTCCGTCCTTGTTCGTATATTTCTATTGATTTTCAAAATAAAGTACTCACTAAACATAAGACGGGGGATAAAGAAATGTTCCCTGGTGTACCAGAAATAGTCAGTGAAGAATCTGTTTTTGAGAGTGGTGATGCGCTATTAGAAGAGATTAAACATTTTGTTGAGTGTATTGAAACAGGTTCAAACCCATTAGTTTCTGGTGAAGCGGGTAAACGCGCATTAGAAACAGCGATTGAAATCACCAAATTATTAACACACGGATAAGATAAGAGGAAAAACATGATACCAATGGTTAACCTGCAAGCTCAATACACAGAGATTAAAGATGAAATTGAGCAAGGTCTTGCAGAAACAATTGCTAATTGTTGTTTTATTTTAGGGCCTAATGTTCAAGCTTTTGAAAAAGAAGCGGCTGATTATTTAGGGGTAAAACATGCCATAGGCTGTGCCTCAGGTACCGATGCATTGCACTTAGCATTAAGAGCAGAAGGCATTACAGACGGTGATGAAGTGATTACCAGCGCATTTACCTTTATTGCAACCGCAGAAGCTATTAAATATATCGGTGCAACCCCTGTGTTTGTTGATATTGATACGAAAACATTTAATATTACCGCAGAAGCCATAGAAAAAGCCATTACCCCTAAAACCAAAGCCATTATGCCCGTGCATTTGTTTGGTCAGCCTGCTGATTTAACAAAAATTAAAGCCTTATGTGATAAACATAATTTGAAATTGATTGAAGATTGCGCACAATCATTTGGCGCAAGTATTAATGGGCAACAAACAGGTTCAATTGGACATGCTGCTGGATACAGCTTTTTCCCCAGTAAAAACCTGGGTGCTTTTGGCGATGGTGGCTTAGTGGTTACCAACTCTGATGAAACCGCTAAACAATTAAAAATGTTGCGTAATCATGGGTCTGATGTACGTTATTATCATGACATCGTTGGTTACAACAGTCGACTGGATGATATGCAAGCGGTTGTATTACGAGCAAAATTAAAGCGTATTGATCAATACAACAAAGCTCGCCGCCATGTGGCGCATTTGTATTCTGAGTTAATGGCTGATTTGCCTTTAACCACGCCTTTTGAAGATGGTGTAGGCGAGCATGTTTATCACCAATATACTTTGTTATGTGACCGTCGTGATGAAGTAATGCAAGCATTACAAGCACAACAAATTGGCTGTGCAGTTTATTATCCCGTGCCATTACACCAACAAAATGTCTTTAAAAAAGACTGTGCAGGTGTGTCCTTACCCATCACAGAGTCAGTGGCAGCTAATTGCTTTTCCTTACCAATTTGCCCATCTTTAACGGATGAGGCTATTAAAGAAATTGTGGCTGTTATTGCTGGTGTATTAACTAAATAGAGTTCTGAATGTGATATAGAATGTGCTGATGGTAGGAAGCGCATATTTTGTACTATCAGCACATCCCTTGTATCAATTGGAAGTGAGGCTTTAGCCTCGCCTGACCCGTGTGGGGCTAAAGAGGCTGTGAAAGTATTCGCTCTAGCTCCCCTTCTTTAGCAAAGAGGGGTTGAGGGAGATTTAATTTAAAAAAAATAAACGCTTAAATATCAACAGTTTATTTTTTTAAAAATCCCCTCAACCCCCATTTTTCAAAGGGGGAAGCTAAAAGCATAATACTTTCACAGTCTCTAAAGCCTAACTTCCTTTAAATTCATTTAACCTTCCTTGTCTAAAAGGCTTGTTTCCTTGACTATAAACTCCCCAATAAAAATCATGTTTAGTGCTGGTGAAACATCTGGTGATCAACATGCAGCCCATATGTTTCAAGAACTACAAAAGCAACTGCCTGATATAAAAGGATTAGGTATGGGTGGGGCAAAAATGCAGCAAGCAGGGATTGATATTCGTTTTGATTCTGCAGGAATTGCAGTCATTGGTTTAATTGAAGTGCTTAAGCATTATGGAGAAATTCGTCGTGCTTTAAAGTTAATGAAGCAACTAGTTGAGACAGAAAAACCTGATTTATTAGTGTGTGTTGATTACAAAGAATTTAATCTGAAGTTAGCTCAATATGCTAAAAATCAAGGTACTAAAGTATTGTTCTATGTCAGCCCTCAAGTGTGGGCTTGGCGGTCGGGCAGGGTGGGTACTTATGGAAAAGCCATTGATATGATGGCGGTTATCTTTCCTTTTGAAACGGCTTATTATGAGGCAGAAAATGTCCCGGTTAAATATGTAGGGCATCCCTCAGTTGATAAAATCCATCCACAAAAAAGTAAACCTGATGATCTAATTGAGTTTAATTTGCAAGCAGACTGGCCTATTGTAGGGCTATTGCCAGGCAGTCGAATCAATGAAATTAAACGTCTATTGCCTGTTATGCTGGCTGCTGCTGAAAAGCTAACAGAAACTCATAAAGGTATACAATTCATATTGCCACAAGCAGATTCAATTACTGATGAATTAATACAAAGTGTTCTGCAAAACTCATCCATCAACATCAATGTGATAAAGGCTCAGCCGTATGATGTGATTCAGTGTTGCGATGCGATTATGACAGCCTCAGGTACAGCTTCATTAGAAATAGCTCTGTTGGAAATACCGATGGTGATTGTTTATAAATTATCAGCATTAACCTATTTTTTAGGCAAATATTTAGTCCATACCAAATTTATAGGCTTACCAAATATTATCGCTGGAAAGAGTGTTATTAAAGAGCTGATTCAACATGATGTCAGCGAAGAAAATCTGGCAGAAGAAATAGCTAAAATTTTAGATGATAAGGATTATAAAAAACAAATGTTAGCTGAATTAGTCGTGGTTAAGAAAAAATTAGGGCAAGGCGGCGGCTCAAAAAATATGGCTGATTTAGCTATGGAAATGTTACAAAGTTAAAGTCTGCTTAGTCTTGCACAAGTAATATGATGATATTTTAAGTTATTGAATATTAATTAAAATTAATTGGAAAAACAGATAATTTGATTATATCCAAATCAATGGGGTTTCTGAGTGGACTCTATTTAAGTGCTTTTTCATAGAGATCATGCCCCCCATTATCCTTCTTTGCTAAAGGTTGCAATCGGCTCCTGCCTTAATCGATACTGGCACTTCCATGTGCTGCGAGGGGGTGAGCAAATACCTTTACAGCTTCTTTTGCTCAAAATCTGGCATATTGCTTTGTTTGAATTACAGTGCTTTGATTTTAATCAATTGTTGTTCAAGATTCTTTAATGAAGAGTGTAAGTTTGCTAGTTTTTCCTTTTCTTTGGCAATAACTTCTACGGGTGCTTTATCAATAAATTTTGGATTGTTCAGTTTGCCTTCAATTCTAGGTAAATCTTTATTTAATTTTGAAATTTCTTTTTCTAAACGGGAAATTTCAGCCTTTTTATCAATTAAACCAGCCATAGGAATTAAAATTTTCATTTTTCCAACTAGAGAAATAGCAGATTCTGGAGCAGTGTCATCGCAAGAAAGCAGGGTGATTGATTCAACTCGACCTAGTTTTAGCAAATAGTCTCGGTTAGAGTCTAATATTTTTAGATCATTGCTTGATGCGTCTTGTAATAGCACAGGAATAGGTTTACCAGGTGCAATATTCATTTCACCACGAATGCTACGTAGTCCTAGAATAAAATCCATTACCCATTGAGTTGCATTAACTGCATCCCCATCAATTTGGGTGGCATTAGATTTAGGGTAAGGCTGTAACATAATGGTGTCGGCATTAATGCCTGCTAAAGGGGCGACACGTTGCCAAATTTCTTCGGTAATAAAAGGTATGATTGGATGGCTTAAACGTAAGATATTTTCTAAAACATTAAGCAATGTTTTACGTGTTCCACGTTGTAAGGCTTGGTTATCAGATTGTAAAGAGACTTTGGATAGCTCTAAATACCAGTCACAATACTCATTCCAGGTAAATTCATAAATGGCATTTGCAGCCAGGTCAAAGCGGTAGCTTTCAATGGCTTTACTAGTGGTAGAGATAACTTGATTTAGACGTGAAGTGATCCATAAATCGGCTTGCGAGAATTCGCAGGGTAAACCTGATAAACCATTGTCCTGATCTTCTGTATTCATTAATACATAGCGGGCAGCATTCCATAATTTATTACAGAAATTACGGTAGCCCTCGGTGCGAGGCAAATCAAAACGAATATCACGACCTGTTGAGGCTAATGAAGCAAATGTAAAACGCAAAGCATCGGTACCAAATGAGGGAATACCATCGGGAAAATGTTTGCGAGTAGCTTTTTCTATTTTCTTTTTTAGATGAGGTTGCATCATGCCTGCAAGACGTTTTTCAACTAAAGACTCTAAGTCGATACCATCAATTAAATCAATGGGATCTAAGACATTACCTTTTGATTTGGACATTTTTTGTCCTTCGGCATCACGAACCAGACCGTGAATATAGACTTCTTTAAAAGGCACTTCATCCTGGAATTTAAGCCCCATCATAATCATTCTGGCAACCCAGAAGAAGATAATGTCAAAGCCTGTGACTAACACACTGGTAGGATAGTGCTTTGCTAATTCAGCAGTTTGTTCTGGCCATCCTAATGTGGAAAATGGCCATAAAGCAGAAGAAAACCAGGTATCAAGCACATCTTCATCTTGTTTAAGGGGATAATCAGTGGCTAAATTATGTTTTTCACGGATTTCTTGCTCGGAACGTCCCACATAGACATTGCCTTCATCATCATACCAGGCAGGGATTCTGTGCCCCCACCAGATTTGACGAGAAATACACCAGTCCTGGATATTTCGCATCCATTCAAAATAAGTATTTTTCCAGTTGTCAGGTACAAATTTAATATCACCCTTTTCTACCGCTTCTATTGCAGGTTTAGCTAAAGGTGCAACTTTGACATACCACTGATCAGTCAAGAATGGTTCAATCACACTATGTGAACGATCCCCCCTGGGTACCATTAATTTATGATCAACAATTTTTTCTAATAAACCGAGACCATCTAAATCAGCCACCATTTGTTTACGGGCATCAAAACGATCCATGCCAATATATTTTTCAGGAATTAGCTGGTTTTCATCTTCTTCGTTAGCGCGAATAGTGGCATCATTGGTAAAAATATTAATCAGTCCACCATGTGGCATATCTTGAATGGCTGATAAATCTCTATGACGAGTCCAAACTTCGTAATCATTAAAATCATGAGCAGGGGTGACTTTGACACAACCTGTGCCAAATTCAGGGTCTACATGTTCATCGGCAATAATAGGAATACGACGACCTGTTAGTGGTAGCTCAACAAATTCACCTAGTAAGTGTTTGTAACGATCATCATCAGGATGAATGGCAACAGCGGCATCACCTAACAGTGTTTCAGGGCGTGTGGTAGCAACCACTAAGTGACCTGAACCATTGGATAATGGATAACGCATATGCCACATAGAGCCATTTTCTTGTTCTGATAAAACCTCTAAATCGGATACCGCAGTATGTAATACAGGATCCCAGTTGACCAGACGTTTGCCACGGTAAATTAAACCTTCTTCATGCAGTTTGATAAAGACTTCTTGTACGGCATCAGACATGCCGTCATCCATAGTGAATCGTTCTTTTTCCCAATCTAAAGAAGAACCCATACGGCGTAATTGCTTGGTAATCGTACCACCAGACTGTTCTTTCCACTCCCAGATTTTTTCGGTAAATTTCTCACGACCATAATCATGGCGAGTTTTACCTTCAGCATTAATTAATCGTTCAACCACCATTTGTGTAGCAATCCCGGCATGATCAGTCCCTGGCTGCCATAAGGTGCTACAGCCTTTCATGCGGTGGTAACGAGTTAAGGCATCCATAATGGTGTCTTGAAAGGCATGTCCCATATGTAAACTGCCAGTGACATTGGGCGGTGGAATCATAATGCAATAGGATTCACCTTCTGACTTGGCTTTAAAATAGCCTTTTTCTTCCCAGGTTTGGTACCAGCGTTGTTCGATTGAATGGGGTGCGTATGTTTTTTCCATGGATGGGTCTGGGTTTATTTAAAAAAGTAAATTGAATTGATTAGGTGATTTATAAGGTTTTAAGCTGTTCTGGATATGAGGTTTTAGCCAGGTTGGTGCGAGGCTAAAGCCCCACTTTCAAAATTAGAATGGACTTTATATTTTATATGATGTCATTTTAAATCCATGTTGCTGGTATTGACGATAGCGTTGTCGTCCAATTCTCTTTAAGGCTTCATTATTATCCAGAATTTCTAAAACACGCTCTGTTTGTGCTAAATTTTCAGGATATTTTGAGGATAAATTAAAAATAAGTGCTTGCCAGTTTTTAGGCGCACTCCGAGTACCAATTAAAATAGTTTGCTGATAGGGTGGAGTCGCATTTTCCTCATCATAAATTTGATGGGGAATAAAGCTGTTCTCTTTAAATGTCCACAATAGATTATCTAATTGCTGGCATTGCTGGATAGAATCAGTATAAACATAACAATACTGTCCCTGGCTAAACGCTTTGGCTATGAGTTTGCAGGCAAACAAATAACGATCATGTAATGACTGCGAAGATAAAATATAGAAGCTAGCTTCAGCCATTCGCTCGGTCGATTAAATACTGGCTTAATAATGGTACTGGACGACCTGTTGCACCTTTATTTATTCCGCCTGAACGCCAGGCTGTACCAGCAATATCTAAATGCGCCCAGCGATAACCTTCGGTAAAGCGAGACAGAAAACAGGCTGCGGTAATTGTTCCTGCATCACGACCACCAATATTGGCTAAATCAGCAAAGTTTGATTTCAATTGCTCATAATATTCTTCCCATAAAGGTAAACGCCACAAACTATCACAAGCGGTTTTACTGGCAGTGATTAAATCATCACAGAGTGCATCGTCATTACCTAAAATACCGCTGGGTACTCGACCTAGTGCCACTAAGCAAGCACCTGTTAAGGTGGCTAGATCAATGACTACTTCGGGATCAAATTTTTTCGCGTAAGTTAAGGCATCACAAAGAATTAACCGACCTTCAGCATCGGTATTTAATATTTCAATGGTTAGTCCAGACATACTGGTTACTACGTCACCTGGCTTGTTGGCATCACCATCAGGCATATTTTCTGAGGAAGGAATAATGCCGACAATATTAATGTCCAAATTCATTTTAGCCGCTGCTTGTAATGTCCCTAATACAGTTGCACCTCCACACATGTCATATTTCATTTCATCCATGCCTATGCCAGGTTTTAAAGAAATACCACCAGCATCAAAGGTTAAGCCTTTACCCACTAAAACAATGGGTTTATCAGCTTTTTTACCCCCCTGATAATTTAAAATAATCAATTTAGCAGCTTGTCGACTGCCTCTGGAAACTGATAGAAAGGAACCCATACCCAAAGCTTCCATATCACTTTCTTCTAAGATCTCAACTGTCATTTTATCGGCTTTACTGGCAATATTAGTTGCTTGTTCAGCTAGATAAGTTGGGGTACAAATATTGCCTGGTAAATCAGATAATAACTTCGTTAAATCAACTCCTTGAGCAATAGCAATTCCATGTCGTAAACCTAGCTCTGCTTGTTCTTTAAATTCTTTAGCAGTATTAATTTTTATACTATTAATACAAGGCTTTGTACCTTTCTCGGATTTTGTTGTTTGAAATTGATAAATAGCATCATTAAACACTTCAATAATTTGACGTGTTTTCCATTGAATATCACTTTTTTGAACATCAATATCAATTAAGGCGCAATCTGCGGAATTTATTTTTGATGCTTTAAGTATTGTAATTGCAGCAGTTAAAGCTTTGCGGTATTGTTTGGCAGTTGTTTCTTTTTGATTACCAAAGCCCACTAATAAAATACGTTTTATTGTATTATCAGGGATGTAATTAATGAGTAAGGTTTCAGCATTTTTTCCGAGAATATCACCTCGCTCAATAAGCTGAGTAATAAGACCCTGAGTTAACAAGTCAATTAATGCGGCTGATGGGCTTAGTGATTGATTTTCATAAATACCAAGGACAATACAATCAGTTTCTAGTTTGTCTAAAGGCAAGCTTTCTATAGAATAGTCCATAATAGTCTTTGTAAGAGAATAAATAGGATTAATTATACATGAGTTTTAAGGTGGATTGCTTTGAGCATTGATATAGAAAGAAAAGTTAAAGTTAAGTCTTATAGATTTGTTTCTGTTTTAGATAAAATGATTATGCAGGATTTGCTGAAAACAGTGCTGGCAGTGTTGTCAGTTATTGTTATTATTATTGTCAGCCGTAAGTTTATTAGAGTTCTAGCCAAAGCGATTGATGGCAGTATTTCTACAGAAACGGTTATGAGTCTTTTGGGATTAAAAACAATTATTGCTCTTGGGGGGTTTTTACCAGCTTCAATTTTTATGGCTATTTTAATGGTCTTAGGACGAATGTATCGAGACCAGGAAATGTCGGCTGTTGCATCTGCGGGAGGTGGCGTTGCGGTAATTTATCGGTCTGTTTTTTTATTGGTAATTCCACTAAGCATTGTGGGAGCAGGTTTGTCTATGGTTGCAACTCCATGGGCAGAAGCAAAAATACGCTCTCTTATGCATGAGGATCAAAAAATAGCTGATATTAGAGGGATTTCTGCTGGACGATTTAGTGAGTATAGTCATGGCGAGTTGGTTCTTTATGCGGAAGATATAGATAAAGATAAGCGTATGCATAATGTATTTATACAAAATAGAGAGAGCGGTAAGTTAGGTGTTATTAATGCTAAGTATGGGCAGATGCAAAATTTGCCAGGTGGTTTGTATTTGGTGTTAGAAGAGGGTGAGAGGATACAGGGAGTGCCAGGTGAAATGAATTTTATTATCGAAAAATTCTCAGAATATGCTGTGCGGGTAGAGAAGAAAGATACTGTGTTAAGTCAAAAAAGGGATGGAATACTGAGTAGTGAGTTATGGAAGTCTAAAAAATTATTAGATATCGCAGAAATGCAAAATAGATTATCTACACCATTAGGTATGATTTTGCTGACTTTTTTAGCTGTCCCTTT
>JAGLUC010000163.1 GCA_023134955.1 Methylococcales bacterium
GTCCTGATAAATCAATGATCTGCATCTTTCAAGTTCAGGACGGGACAAGTAGATACCTTCGATTCATCTATTACTCCAAAAAACTCTACCCGTCTTTCTAAATAGAACAGGAAAATTATAGTCTTATGCTCTTTGTGCTTTAAACCTTAATCTTTAACCCGCTCTTGAGGTCCATTAACATCCTCCGGATCTCCTTCATAAGGTGTGGCATATTTACATTCTTTTTGTGGACAGACTTTTTCCGGACCACGTCTTTTTGTGGTCTTTAAAGTTAAAATAGGCCAGTTACAATCAGGGCAGCTTTCTTTAATGGGTACATTCCATAAGGCATAGTCACATTTTGGATAACCTGCACAAGAATAAAAGATTTTTCCGTAACGTGATTTACGTTTAAGAATGTTATCTTTATTACATTGGGGGCATTCAACGCCAGTATCTAATGGTTTTTCCAAAGGTTCTATATGTTTGCATTTTGGATAAGCACTACAACCAATAAATTTACCGTAACGACCTGTTTTAATGACTAAATCAGATTCACATTTAGGGCAGCTTCTGCCTTCAACAATTTCGGGTGCCTGAACCTCTGTCCCATCATCATTTAAATTACGAGTATATGAACAGGTTGGGTAGTCTGTACAGCCAATAAAACGACCATTACGACCTAAGCGAATAGACAGCCCTTTTCCACATTCAGGACACTTTTCATCAATGGCTTCTTGCGTGACATCTTTACGCTGCACACTTTGTTCTTTTTCATCAATTAATTTAGTAAAGGGTTTCCAGAATGCGTGCATTAATGGAATCCAGTTTTTTTCACCGCGAGCAACTGCATCAAGATCATCTTCTAAATTAGCAGTAAAATCATAATCCACATATTTAGTGAAGTGCTCAGTTAAAAATTTAGTGACGATTCGACCCACATCGGTTGGATAAAAGCGCTTGCTCTCAAGGGTAACATATTCTCTATTTTGCAAGGTAGAGATGATAGTCGCATAAGTAGACGGTCTACCTATACCATGCTCTTCCAATGCTTTTACAAGACTCGCTTCACCATATCGCGGGGGTGGTTCGGTAAAATGCTGGGTGGCAATAATATCATTTAGAGGGACAGGTCTGCCTTCTTGCATAGGCGGTAGAAAACTTTCCTTATCATCGTTTTCTTTATTGTCATCTTTGCCTTCCAGATAAACCGCCATAAAACCAGGTTTGGCTATAGTCGACCCAGTTGCTCTAAATATATTTTCTTTGCTACCACAACTTAAATCAACCGATACCTGGTTAAGTGTGGCATGAATCATTTGGCAGGCAATAGTTCGTTTCCAGATCAGTTGATACAACTTAAATTGATCTGAAGACAGGTTGTTTTTAATTTTTTCAGGTAAATTATGGGCGGATGTAGGGCGAATTGCCTCATGTGCTTCCTGGGCATTTTTTGATTTGGTTTTAAATGAACGCGGTTCTTTAGGTACATTTTCTTTACCGTATTTTTCGCTAATAAGCTCACGTATTTGAGCCAATGCTTCTTCTGACAGGTTAACCGAATCTGTACGCATGTAGGTAATTAAACCAGCCGTTTCACCACCTACTTCAATACCTTCATAAAGTTGCTGAGCAACCATCATAGTTTTCTTGGTAGTAAAACCGAGTTTTCTGGAGGCTTCCTGTTGCAGTGTTGATGTGATAAAAGGTGCAGCTGGATTACGTTTACGCTGTTTCTTCTCTAGCTTCTCAACAATTAATTGTCCAGCACTTCTACCATCCATGGCAGTCGCAGCAGCATTAATTAATGTTTGCTGAACTTTTTCTGCATGCTGTTTATCAACAATACTAAATTGTTTAAGTTTTTCACCCTCAAAGTAAGTAAGTTTTGCTTTGAATGCTTGCTCTTCTACTTTTAATTCAGCGGTATGAGTCCAGTATTCTTTTTTCTCAAACGCTTCAATTTCCAGTTCACGCTCAACGATCATTCTTAGCGCAGGACTTTGCACACGTCCAGCAGATAGACCTCGGCGAATCTTTTTCCATAATAAAGGTGAAAGGTTAAAGCCTACTAAATAATCTAAAGCACGGCGAGCTTGTTGCGCATTAACCATGTTGATAGAAAGCTCAGTCGGATTGGCAATTGCTTCAGTAACCGCTTTCTTGGTAATTTCATGAAAAACCACACGCTTAACTTCTTTGTTTTTTAAGGCTTTTTTTGCTTTTAAATGTTCAAATACATGCCATGAAATAGCCTCTCCTTCTCTATCCGGGTCAGTTGCGAGATATAAGGTGTCTGCTTTTTTAACGGCTTTAGTAATTTCTTGTAGATGGCGTTGGTTGCGATCAATAATCTGGTATTTCATCGCAAAATCGTGTTCTGTATCCACAGCACCTTCTTTAGGAACCAAGTCTCTTACATGACCATAGGATGCCAGCACATGAAAATCTTTACCCAGATATTTTTCAATGGTTTTGCATTTTGCAGGTGACTCTACAATAACAAGATTGTTACTCATGATTAATAGTGGGGTTTAATGTAAAAGGGCAGGTGTTAAATCATAAACAATATCTTCCATTCTTGAGAAAGCAATATCGTCATCAGACTGGCTTAATAAAACCATTAACACAGTCCATTTTAATTCATCTAAAGTAATCGTTTCGCTCTCAATAGCCATAGCGCGATCAATGGTAATTTCCCGCATGGATGGCGTTAAAATACCTGTATATTCAAGGAAAAGTAAAAAGTCACGACACTCAATGTCTAACTTTGCCTGTTCCTGAGCACAAAAAATACGGAAAGCAGAAAAAAGCTTTGGCTTGATTTCATTTTGTTCAGTTAATGCCTCAAGCCAGTTGAATGCGTTATTCACTTCCGTTTGCTCAAAACCAGCTTGTACTAATTCGGTTTTAATTCCATCAGGAAGTAGACCTATATCATCATCTAAATAGTTTTCAAAAAGATAAATGAGTACATCAAAAATATTTTCTTTCATAAGTCCCGTTTATTTAATTCGAGTATACCCACCAGGGGTGGTCGCTATATAACCTTGTAATTCTAGCAGCAGTAACATTGATGAAACAACTTCTGCTGAATAACCCGACTCTTGAACTAAGCAATCTATCGGTGTGGGGCTAAACATAATGAGATTCAATAGACTTTGCTGCTCCAGGTCAAGTGCTGATTGAAATTTCTCCTGGTTTTTTATTTCAGGCTGTTGATTATATTCACCTAATTCTTCAAAAATATCTTGGGTGTTTTCAACAAGTTTGGCTCCTTCTTTAATAAGGGAATTACAACCACGAGCTAAAGGGTTGTGAATCGACCCAGGGATGGCAAAAACCTCTCGGTTGGCTTCTAATGCCATTCTTGCAGTGATTAATGAGCCACTTTGTTTGGCTGCTTCAACCACTAATAAGCCTATACATAATCCACTAATAATTCTATTTCTCCTAGGAAAGTGGTTGGCTTTTGCTGCTGTGCCGGGTGGAAATTCAGAAATCAGCACCCCAGAATGCGCTATTTGAGTGGCTAATTCTTTGTTTCGTGCCGGGTAGACTCTATCCAACCCTGTACCTGTCACTGCAATAGTATGGCCGCCTGCATTTAATGCACCTTGATGACTAGCGGCATCAATACCTAAAGCAAGTCCACTGGTGATGGTAAAACCAGCGTGAGAAAGAGATTGAGCAAAATCTATAGCCGTTTGTTTGCCCAAAGTGGATGGATTGCGACTACCAACAATAGCAATCTGAGCTTGTGTCAGCAATGACTTATCGCCCCGAACAAATAGCAAAGCTGGAGGGCTGTCTATTTCTTTTAATTGGGCAGGATAAAGAGGGTCAAAGATGGTGAGGACACTATTGTTAGCCTGCTCTAGCCAGCGTAAATCATTATCAATCAGCGTCCAGTCGGGTGATTTAAGATAACTTATTGTTTTTTCTTTTAAGCCTAAAGATGACCAAGCGGCATGTGACTGAGAAAATAGTTGATCAGGTGGATATAAATCCAGTATTTTTAAAAAAGTTTTACTGCCCACGCCAGGTGCTCTTAAAAGTGCAAGCCAATATTTTAACTGCTCAATAGAGGGTGGGGAGGAAGTCACTTGAGACACCTTTTATTATAGAGCCTTATAGAGAAAGGAGGACTAGAGACTCACAGCTTTGTGAGTCTCAATGATTAATATTAAATAGCTTTACTTACATAGGTGACTCTATTCCATCAAGCACATGAATTGCCTGGTTTGCCTCAAGAACCAAGGCATAACTAACTTGATCAAATGGACGAAAGACCAGTAATAAACCAGCTAGTTCATCAGGTAGTTTTACTGTGGCTTTCTTTTCGTTGCTAAAAGGGTCATTAACAACTTTACCTTTATGATAAATATCTAAAACATGACCAGGTTCCATACCATCTACAATACCTTTATCAATAACAACAACACTATATTGACCTATTTGAGTCACCCCATCAAGCACACTAATGATATTGCCTTTAACAAAATTCTCAGGTGCTCTGGGAAAGAAATTTAATGCAAGTTCGCCATCAGGAGAAACCATTAGCCGATCACCTTTACGAATTTCTTTTTCTGATGTAGTGACCATCAGTGTTGCAGGATCTCCAGCTCTCTCTATAGTGGTATCGGCAATATAAATAGCTTCATAACCTAAAATTTCTCTTGTTTCAGGACGTACATAAGGGTCGCCCGCACGGTAAATGGTATAGCCCAGACTTTTAGGTTCTTCAATAGATCTAACATAAATTCTATCACCCGCTCCCGCAATTAAATGTTCACCTGCAAAGTCAATCACATAGGGTGATTGTTCTAATTCATCTTTATCAACAACTTTAGGCGATGTCAAAAATTGTGCAATAGCATCTGTTGGGATTGCTTTAATTGCCTCATCAAGAACAGATTCTCTAATACGCGGTCCAAGACGAACATCACTGGATAGAGCATCAGTAAATTCCAGGCTTAGTTGAGGCTGTCCATTTCTCAAATAAAAGTTAATAATATCCCCTGGGTAGATGAGATGGGGATTTTTAATTTCAGGTGTATTATTCCATAACTGTGGCCATTTCCAGGGTTTCACTAGAAACTTAGAAGAGATGTCCCATAAATTGTCATTTTTTACAACAACATAACGGTTGGGATGGTCAGGCTTGATTTTAATGGTATCAGCCCATATATTTGCAGTGTATAGCAGAGAGATTGTTAATCCCAATGTTTTAAGAAAAGACATATTTTATACTACCCTAATGAATTTAAATTCTATCTAATTACAAAGTTTAGATGAATTCAGATAAAATTCTAGTATTTTGAAGAAAATGGAGAGCTAGTTGAGTATTTTAACCGTTCTTGAGTTCCCTGATAAGCGGCTGCGAACTAAGGCAAAAAAAGCCACCGTTTTTGATGAGGCATTAAAGACATTAGTCGATGATATGCTGGAAACAATGTATGACTTTAAAGGCATAGGCTTAGCTGCGACTCAAATAAATATCCATAAACAAATTATTGTTATAGATGTTAGTGAGGAGAAAAATCAGCCTTTATGTCTGATAAACCCTGAAATTTTAGAACAACAGGGTGAAGAAGAATCTGAAGAAGGTTGCTTGTCTGTTCCTGGTTTTTTTGAAAATATCACACGAGCCGAACATATTAAGATAAAAGCCTGGGATAAACAGGGCGAACCTTTTGAATTAGAAGCGGATGAGCTGTTGTCGATATGCATTCAACATGAAATGGATCACCTGCAAGGTAAGCTGTTTGTCGATTATTTATCACCGCTAAAAAAACAGCGAATCAAGTCTAAGCTTGAAAAAATACATAAGCAGCAAGGAAAAAAATAATATGAAAATTATTTTTGCAGGAACACCTGGTTTTGCCGTGCCAGCTTTACAGATGCTAATTGATTCTAAGCATGAGGTGTGTGCTGTTTATACACAACCTGACAGACCTGCAGGTCGGGGACGAAAATTAACGCCAAGTCCCATTAAAAAATTAGCATTAACGACTGGCATCCCTGTTTTACAACCACAAACCTTAAAAACTGAAGCTGATTTAGCAGAACTTGCATCATTTGATGCTGATCTCATGATTGTGGTTGCTTACGGCGTTATTTTGCCTCAAGCCGTATTGGACTTACCTAAACAAGGTTGTCTTAATATTCACGGTTCTTTATTGCCTCGTTGGCGCGGTGCAGCACCTATTCACAGGGCTGTCATTGCTGGCGATAAAAAAACAGGCATTACTATTATGCAACTTGTTAAAAAACTGGATGCGGGTGATATGTTACATAAGGAAGAATGTCTTATAAAAGCGGATAGTAGCAGTAGTGATTTGCATGACCAATTATCAGAATTAGGCGCGATAGGCTTAAAAAAAGTATTGGCACAGATTGAAGCAGGAACATTGCTTGCTGAGGCGCAAGATGAATCTTTAGTCACTTACGCTGCTAAATTAGAAAAAAATGAGGCTGTATTAGATTGGAGTTTATCTGCGCTTGAGCTGGATAGGAAGATTAGAGGATTAAATAGTTGGCCTGTTGCTCAAACCTTGTTTCAAGGCAAGGTATTACGCATATGGTCAGCAAAAATAACAGCTGAAAAAAGTAATTTGTCGGCTGGTACGGTGATACAACAAGGTAAACGAATGAGCGTTGTGACTGGAGATGGTATGTTAGAGTTACTTGAAATTCAGTTGCCAGGTGGTAAGCGTATGGATGCTCAAGCATTTTTAAATGCTCATGATGCAAATGGCATTAAACTAGGCGAATGAATTTAAGAAAGCAGGCAAACATCGCCTTAACTAAAGTGATTAAAGATGGGCAGTCTTTAACGGCCAGCCTGGATCATGTGCTTGAGTCTGTTAGTGAAAGTAAAGATAAGGCTTTTGTACAAGCGATGTGTTATGGCGTAATGCGACAATATCATCGCCTGGATTTTATCTTGCAGCAGCTATTGAGTAAGCCATTAAGAAATAAAGATACAGATATAACCGTGTTGTTGCTGATGGGGCTGTACCAATTAAAATATATGCGGGTTAAATCTCATGCGGCGGTTTCTGAAACAGTCTCAATAGCTAACAAAAAATCCTGGGCTAAATCACTCATTAATGGTGTACTCAGGCAATATATTCGGGAGCAGGATGTACTTGAGGGAAAGGCTGATCAAGTAAGTGCGGCATTAAATTCACACCCAGGTTGGTTAATTAATAAAATTAAAAACGACTGGCCAGAGCAAGCTGGTTCAATCTTGTTAGAAAATAATCAACAGCCACCCATGGCTTTACGTGTTAATTTAGCACAAACGACCAGAGATGATTATTTACAAGTACTTGCTAAACATTCAATTGAGGCAAAAGCCATTTCTTTTTGCTCGTCAGCTATTATACTAAAACAGCCAGTTGCGGTAGAAAAAATACCTGGATTTAGAGATGGAGTTGTCTCGGTACAAGATACAGCGGCTCAGTTAGCGGCTGAATTGTTGGACTCGCAAGAAGAGCAAACTGTGCTTGATTTATGTGCAGCTCCAGGGGGGAAAACATCTGCCATATTAGAAAGGCAGGCACATATAAATATGTTGGCAGTTGATATTGATGAAAGCAGACTGGTTAGAGTGAATGAAAATTTACAGCGATTAAAGCTTCAGGCAAAGGTGATTGTGGGGGATGCAACAAACCCATCTGAATGGGTAAAAGAGCAAACATTTGATCGAATTTTGGTTGATGCACCTTGTTCTGCTTTGGGCGTTATAAGACGACACCCTGATATTAAAATATTACGACGACAATCTGATATATCAACATTACAAGCTATCCAAAAACAAATTTTAAATGCAGCGTGGGGGCTATTAAAACCTGGCGGTATATTGTTATACGCAACTTGCTCTGTTTTAAAACAAGAAAATGAGATGCAAATTGCTGCATTTTTGCAACAACATGCTGATGCCACAGAACAAACAATAGTGGCTGAATGGGGTATTGAAAGAAAATTTGGTCGACAAATATTAACTGGTGATTTAGGAATGGATGGTTTTTATTATGCTAAATTGCTCAAACAACAAATATAAAACCCTTAGTTTAATTGTAATATTTAGCCTGTTCTCAACAGCTACCTGGGGGAAACAGTTTTCTTCTACAATCCAAAATATTGACATTAAATTAAATAACAGTTGGTATCAATTGAATGCCGATTTAGTTTACAAGTTAAGTCCAACAGCAAAGGAAGCTTTACAAAAGGGGATTCCATTAACGTGGCACTTATTAGTGAACGTTAAACAGAAAGGACTGTTTTGGGACGAGAGCGTACAAGCGTTTGAGATAACTTGTCGCATCAAAAAAAACACTTTACTCAATTTATATCAGGTAACAAAAGTAAATAAAGGAAAAACAGAAATATTTTCAACCTTAAAAGCGGCTTTAAATTTCATGTCAAAAGTTCGCTCTTTTCAATTGCTTAAAAAACAGTCTATGCAAGCCGGGCAACATTATTTTGTTGCGATTAAAGTGCTGTTTAATAGAGAGGCCTTGCCTATTCCATTACGTCCTTTGTCTTATTTTAATTCAGAATGGGCACTATCAAGTCCCTGGGTATTATGGCCACTACAAAATTAAAAATTCCCATTGGACTATCAATTGTTACCTTATTTGGGCTGATTTTATTATCGTTGCAGTTAATGAGTACAGCAACGCAAGAATCATCTGAATTGAATGATATGTATTCCTGGTTGTTGCTAGGAAATAGTCTAGGGTCATTTGTTTTATTTGTTTTAATTGGATTTAATGTTTATTCCCTTGCCAGGGAATTAAAAAAAAGAGAAGCCGGGTCAAGACTGACTACGCGAATGATCTCACTCTTTGTGGTCTTGGCAATTGCGCCAGCTACCATTGTTTTTTACTTTTCAGTGCAGTTTTTAAATCAAGGAATTGATAGTTGGTTTAATGTTGAAATTGATAGAGCAATGGAAGATGCTTTAGAATTAAGTGAAGTCTCTTTAGATCGGCGAATGCGCTTGCATTTAAAGCAAACCCGACAATTAGCCAAGCAAATAGAAAGCAAGTCACAAACGCTAATGGCTTTAGAAATGAGTGACTTACGTGAGGAAATAGATGCGTTTGAAATTGCTATTTTTTCAAAACAAGGGCACATTATTGCCTCAGATAGTGTTAATCAAAGTAATGTCCTGCCTCAGTTACTAGATGAGCAAATATGGATACAGCTAAGACAAAACCAAGAGTATTTCGCTTTCAGACCCAGAGAAGATGATAGCTTGCTTATTCAAATCATTGTGCCAGTTTATGATGAAGAGCTACGCTATTTACAGGTTTTATTTCCTGTTCCTGTCAGGATTACTGATTTAGCAGATTCCATCGACTTTGCTTTTGTGCGTTTTCAGGAAATGAGTTTTTTACGTGACTCATTAAAAACCAGTTTTTTATTGATATTATCGTTGGTTTTATTATTAAGTTTATTGGCTGCTATTTGGGTGGCTTTTGTCAGTATTAGACATATTGTTGAGCCAGTAAAAGAGCTGGTGAAAGGAACTCAAGCAGTTGCCGGTGGCGACTATAAGCAACAACTGCCAGTGATGAGTCAGGATGACCTGGGGTTTTTAGTGAAGTCTTTTAATGATATGACACTACGAATTGCTTTGTCACAAGATGAAGCGAAAATGGCAGGGATTGAGATTGAAAACCAACGGGCTTATCTTGAGACGGTTTTATCAAATTTAACAGCGGGCATTGTTAGCTTTGATGAACAGCATAAAATTAAAACAGCCAATCAAGCAGCTTATAGAATTTTACATATACCCGTTAGTCATTTTGTGGGTCAAACCTTGGCAGATATTATACAAGGGCATGTAGAATTAAAGCAGTTGCTGGAAACAATACAGGTTTTATTAGAGCAGGCAGAAGATATTTGGGAGCAAAGATTTGCTTTTTTAGGGGCAAATGGCCGACAAGAATTACTTTGTAGAGGAACGCCTTTGTTTTCATCGTCAGGTCAACGAGTGGGCGCGATAGTCGTTTTTGATGATGTGACAGACTTAATCCAGGCGCAAAAAAATTCAGCGTGGGGTGAAGTAGCCAAGCGATTAGCACATGAAATAAAAAACCCGTTAACACCAATACAACTGGCAGCAGAAAGATTGCAGCATAAACTGGCAACTGAATTGTCAGCTAATTCTGCCCAGATATTACAGCGTTCCACACAAACAATTATTCAACAAGTCGAGGCCATGAAAGCCATGGTTGATGATTTTTCTGAATATGCAAAACCAGGAATAAAACAACTCAAGCAAATTGATTTAAAAGCATTGGTTAATGAGGTTTTAGCCTTATATTTGTTGCAGACAGAAATTAAAATTGTCACTACTTTTGATTTTGATAATGTCATCATAGAGGCTGACCCAGTCAGTATTCGACAGGTTTTACATAATTTGATTAAAAATGCTCAGGAAGCAATTAACGGCAAAGGTCGAATTGAAATCAAATTAGAAAAAGTGTTAAGAAATAATGTCGAATATGCCGAGCTGGCTGTTTATGATAATGGCTGTGGCTTAAATAATAATCAGATTGAAAGCGTTTTTGAGCCTTATACGACAACCAAGGTCAAGGGAACAGGATTAGGCTTGGCTATAGTAAAAAAGATTATTGAAGAACATGGTGGTTTAATTTGGGTGGATACCACATATAATAAAGGTGCTGGATTTATTATTCAGTTACCCATGACTTAGGAACTATTGTGAAAACAGAATCGCCATATATATTAGTTGTTGATGATGAGCCAGATATTCGGCAGTTGGTATCAGAAATCCTTGAAGATGAAGGCTACCATGTTGCTATGGCTGAAAATGCAGTAGCAGCCAGAGAATTAAAAAAACAGCAGCCACCACAATTAATTTTATTAGATATCTGGATGCCTGATACCGATGGTATTACTTTATTAAAAGAATGGGGGGGTGAGGATAAGCTTCTTTGTCCTGTTATTATGATGTCAGGACATGCCTCCGTAGAGTCTGCTGTTGAAGCAACAAGATTGGGTGCTTATGATTTTTTAGAAAAACCATTATCATTGGCAAAATTATTATTGACGGTTGAGCGAGCTCTAGAAAACAGCCAGTTACAGCAGGAAAATGCAGGTCTCAAACAGCAGTTAATGTTAGATATAGAACCTGTTGGAAAAAGTGCCGTAATTGAGCGAACTAAAGATCAAATCAAACGCTTAGCTCAGCATAATGCAAAGGTATTATTAGTGGGTGAAGCAGGTGCAGGTAAAGAGCTTTTTGCCAGATATTTGCATAACAATACAGCAAGACGTGACGGACCCTTTGTTGATGTTGCGGTTGGCAGTATTTCACCAGAAAATTCAGCAGTAGAGTTTTTTGGTAAAGAGGAAAAAGGTAAAATCTATCAAGGATTACTCGAACAAGCGCACGGAGGAACTTTGTTCTTAGGTGAAATTACCGAAATGGATCTGGAAACCCAGTCCAGATTGCTAAGTGCTCTGGAATCCAGTTCATTTCTCAGAGTGGGTGGCAGCGAATCTGTGCGAGTAGATACAAGAATTATCGTATCTACCCGGGTTGATTTGGAAGATGAGGTTAATGCAGGGCGATTTAGACAGGATTTATATTATTTACTCAATGAAGTGGCTCTGGATATTAGTGCATTAAGAAAACATAGTGAAGATGTGCCTGGTTTATTAGGCTACTATGTCGATTATTTTGTTAATGTAGAAAAATTACCCTTTAGAAAGTTTTCTATGGCAGCTCAGAATTATTTGCGTAATTATAGTTGGCCAGGAAATGTCAGAGAACTGCGAAACCTGGTTCAACGCTTGATGATTTTAGGGGCTGGAGATGATATAGAGTTAGATGAAGTGAAATCAGCCTTAGGGTCAATTGCTAAGGAACCCCTGTTAAACTCGGCAGTACCTGAGTTTTTTAATTTACCCTTGAAAGAGGCCAGAGAGCATTTTGAAAAGTCATATTTAGAATATCATTTTGAAAAAACGGGAGAAAGTGTGGCTAAATTGGCAGCCGTTATTGGAATGGAGCGTACCCACTTGTACCGTAAGTTACATGCTTTAAAGATAAAGCTGTAAGAGCAGACGAAAGGCGCAAGGTAAGAGATAAAAGATAGTCTTGATTGTACTGGCTCGTATATATCTGCTTTTTTTAATAAATAAACTTGAAATATTTATTTATACCTAGTAAAATTCTCGCTCTTTATAGCCTTAACATATTACTAAGTTAAAGATGAGAACATTTAGTGCAAAGCCAGCAGAAGTTAAGCGCGATTGGTACGTAATTGATGCAGAAGGAAAGACACTAGGTCGCCTTGCTACTGAAATCGCACGACGTCTTCGCGGTAAACATAAGCCAGAATACACCCCACATGTCGATACCGGTGACTATATAATAGTCGTTAACGCCGAAAAGATTGGTGTAACTGGAAACAAAGAACATGACAAAATCTACCACCACCACACAGGTTATATAGGTAATTTAAAGTCAGTTTCTTTAGGTAAATTAAGAAAAACATTCCCTGACCGCATTATTAAAAATGCAGTAGAAGGTATGTTACCTAAAAACCCACTAGGTCGTGCAATGTTTAAAAAACTGAAAGTTTATTCAGGCTCTACACACGATCATCATGCTCAACAACCTAAAGTTTTGGAAGTATAGGATAGATTATGGCAGCTCAATATTATGGAACAGGTCGTCGTAAAAGTGCTATTGCACGTGTTTATGCGGTAACAGGTTCAGGTAAATTTACCATTAACAGCCAGTCTATTGAAGAATACTTTGGCCGTAAAACTGACCAAATGATTGCAAAACAACCTTTAGAACTTCTAGAAAAAACTGCAGACTTTGATTTTAACGTCATCGTTAAAGGTGGCGGCCCCTCTGGTCAAGCAGGTGCAATTCGCCACGGAGTAACAAGAGCATTAATGAACTTTGATGAAGAATTACGCCCAGCACTAAGAGCAGCGGGTTATGTAACTCGTGATGCACGTGTTGTAGAACGTAAAAAAGTCGGTTTACACAAAGCAAGAAAACGTCCTCAGTACTCAAAACGTTAATTGTTTTAGGGAAAGGTTTTCTAAAACCTTTTCTGTTAAAAGGTCGTTGTCGAAAGACACGACCTTTTTTTATGCCTGAGGAAAAAGACTAAATATTTTTTAAACGCTACAACAATAGGCTAAAAGCCCATGAATTCCTCTAAAACGACTAAAAACCATTACCTAAAATGGGGCGCAGGTCTTTAGCCTGCTGCATTCTAAGAGCAGCCTAAAGGCCTGCGCACTTCACTCGAGAAAAGCAGAAAAGCAGAAAAGAAAAATAGAGCAGAGCCCTTTGTATAAAAATGTTAGATAATTCAGCTTCTTTGGATAATCTACCAGATAAGAGCAGACATACTTCCCTACAACACTACTGCCTATAAAGA
>JAGLUC010000164.1 GCA_023134955.1 Methylococcales bacterium
AGAACTTTTGGGACGATTAATATTATCAAGTTATGAATATTGATTGTGGAAGTGAGGCTTTAGCCTAATTTCCTTATTAAAACTGCTTAATCAATCCAAAAATCTAATCACAGCTCAACCTGTGGTAAGTTCAGAGTCATGTTAAATAATAATCAGTTCTGCCCTTAAAGCACCAGCTGAACGTAATGCTTCTAAAATAGCGACTAAATCACTGGGGCCGGCTCCTACTTTATTAACCGCTTCAACAATTTGATTAAGTGTCACGCCTGGGCTAAATACAAACATATGATTATCACCTTCTTTTACCTCAACTTCTGACTGAGCCGTAACCTTTGTATCGCCACCTGCCAAGGCATTAGGCTGACTGACCTGATCACTCTCACTAATGGTGACAGTTAAACTACCATGTGAAACGGCAACAGGTTGAATACGTACATTGCCATTAATCACCACTGTTCCTGATCTTGAATTTACAATAACTCTGGCAGGTGCATCATCAGGTGCTACCTGCATATTTTCCACTAAAGAAGCAAAAGAAACTCGTTGCGATGGGTCTAATGGCGCACTCACTTTAACTGATGTTGCATCCAGAGCTGTTGCCGTATTAGGCCCTAAGACCTGGTTAATTGCCTCGACCATACGATTAGCAGTGGTAAAATCAGAATTATGCAAATTGAAAACCAGACTATTACCCTTATTAAAAGGATTTGCCACACTTCGTTCGACTGTTGCTCCATTAGGGATACGTCCAACAGAAGGGTTATTAACGGTAATCTTTGAGCCATCTTTTCCTGAAGCACTTAATCCCCCTACCACTAAATTACCTTGGGCAATGGCATATATTTTACCGTCAGCCCCTTTTAATGGGCTCATTAATAATGATCCACCTCGTAAGCTTTTAGCATCCCCTATTGAAGAAACAGTGACATCAATTTTTTGTCCTGGTTTAGAAAATGCGGGTAAATCAGCATGCAATGCCACTGCGGCAATATTTTTCGCTTTAGGGTCAACACCGGGCGGCAAAGTTAAGCCGAGTCTTGCCAACATGCTTCGTAAGCTTTGTCCGGTAAATTTTGTTTTATCACCTGATTTATTCAAACCTACAACTAAACCATAACCAACTAATTGGTTACTACGCACACCTGCTATGGATGCCAGGTCTTTAATCCGTTCAGCAAAAGCAGTTTGGCTAACAAATAACAGTAATGAGATTATTAAAATGATATTTTTCATTTCAACCTCCTTTAAAAAGGAAAAATAGGGCTTAAAAAGAATTTAGCAAACCAGCCTAATTTACTGGAATCAGCAACTGCTCCATCGCCTGTATACATAATGGTTGCATCTGCTATCTTACTGGAGGAAACAGTATTGGATGAATCAATATCAATGGTTCTGACAATGCCTGACAAGCGGATATATTCACTGCCATCATTTAAAGTCATCCGTTTTTCACCACGAATTTTTAAATTACCATTGGGTAGAACATCAACCACTGTGACACTTATATCACCTGTCAAACTGTTACTTTGATTAGCCTGACCTTCACCTTGAAATTCATGTTCTGAGGCTAATGTTGCACTTAAATCTCTGCCAAATAATATTGAGGGATCAATCCCTGCAATATTGGGCGCTGTCACAGAAATTGAATTATCTTTTGAAGCATCAAGATCAGCTTTCTTCTTAGCTTTGGTCTCTTCATCCAGCTTAACAGTCAATATATCACCCACACGCCTAGCAGAATGATCCTCAAACAAACGCATATCGTAACCGGCTTGAAAAATTGCACCATTATTCGACTGAGGCGGTCTTAAATCTACCGCTTGTACGGGAGCAAAGGCAGGATCTCTTTTGGGTAGGGTTTCACAGCCGACTAAAATAGAAAAAGCGAAACTAATAATGATTATCTTTGCCAAGTTCATAATAATCACATTTTTATAATTGTTGAGTGACAAAAGACAACATTTCATCGGTTGTTGAAATGGCTTTAGAGTTCATTTCATACGCCCTTTGAGTTTCAATCATGTTGACTAGTTCTTCAACCACATTGACATTGGAGGTTTCTAATGAGCCCTGGAACACTGGACCAAACTCACTTTCTCCTGGTGTTCCTACGCCGGGTGCACCACTGGATACAGACTCTACAAACAAGTTCTCACCCACTGGACTTAATCCTGAAGGATTAATAAAATCGGCTAATTGAATTTGTCCGACCTGAACCCCTGCTGGACTCCCTGGCTGAACAACTGATACTGTTCCATCACGTCCAATGGATATATTTAAGGCATCTTCGGGAATAGAAATACTGGGTTCTAACAGCATTCCACCTGCGGTCACTAACTCCCCAGATGAATTTAGTTTAAATGAACCGTCTCTTGAATAGTTAATATCACCATTGGGAGTGATAATCTGAAAATAACCACGGCCATTAATCGCCACATCCAAGGCATTTTCTGTTTGTTGTAAATTACCCTGCGAATGTAGTTTTTCTGTAGCAACCGTTCTAACACCTGTGCCCAGTTGTAAGCCCGTTGGTAGTTCTGTATTTTGTGTAACCTGAGAACCAACCTGTCTAATATTTTGATAAACCAGATCTTCAAAAATAGCTCTCGATTTTTTAAAGCCTGTGGTACTAACGTTGGCTAAATTATTTGCGATAACCGCCATTTTTGTTTGCTGGGCATCTAAACCTGTTTTAGCCACCCATAATGCACGTTCAGTCATAACATTCTCCTAATCTGACAAATTATTGCCTTACCAGGATTAATGCATTATTTATGCCATTTGCATTAATTTAGCCCCGATTCCTGAATTCTCATCTGCATTTTTCATCGCTTTAATTTGCAACTCAAAATTTCTGGCTAACTCAATCATCTCAACCAATGCAGAAACAGCATTGACATTACTGCCTTCCAAAGCACCTTGGACTAGAGTAATATCTGCACTTGCTATCTGAGCAGCACCATCTTTTGTATGCATTAGACCATCATTAAGCTTTTCCAAATTACTAGGGTCAATTTTAACCATTTTAATACGGTCAATAACTGCCAAAGTTGCTTGATTATCACCTAATGGAATAACACTAATGGTGCCATCATTGCCTATTTCTATTTTTTCTGCCGGGGGAATAGTGATTGGCCCACCTTCCCCTAAAATAGCAAGACCACTACCATTTAATAAGCGACCTTCCGGGGTAATGCTTAAATCACCTGCTCGTGTATAACCCTCTTTGCCATCCTTGCCTTCAACAGCAAACCAGCCCTCACCTTTAATGGCAATATCCAGATCATTATCGGTAGTTTGGATAGTTCCCATCCCAAAGTCAGATCCCGGTCTTTCTGCCATTGCATAGACACGGGAAGGAAATCCTGGGCCGAATACTGGCATAGCGCGAAATTGCTCAAAATCTGATTTAAACCCTGTTGTCTGGGCATTTGCCAAATTATTGGCGTTTGCAGTTTGAGCAAGTAAAGTCTGCTTTGCCCCACTCATGGCAATATATAAACTACGATCCATAATGGCTCTCCCGTTATGCTATATTTTTTGTAACTACTCAGTATGTAAATATTTCAATATAAGCAATTGATATATCAGCTATATTCATTATGGAGCAGTGCTTTAGTCTGCACTCTTGTTACCCAAGCAGGCTATAAAGCACTGCGCCCCAAAAAATAATAAGTTGAATAGCTGCTATTTTTTAAATGTTAATAATAGTCTGAATAATCTCATCTTCCGTTGAGATTGTTTTTGCATTGGCTTGATAGGTTTGCTGTGCCACAATCAGTCTAACCAGTTGTGTTGCAATATCTGTGTTTGAGGCTTCTAATGAAGCTGACTGGATTTCTCCAAAGTTATTAGTCCCTGCAACACCTAATACAACCGTTCCAGAACTAATAGTTTCTCGCCAGGTAGTATCACCAATTTTTTCTAATCCCTGGTTATTGGTGAATCGACCCAAAATGATTTGTCCTAATGGACTAGACGTACCATTACTGAATCGCGCAAAAACAATACCATCTTCATCAATATTTATGCCAGTTAAATTACCTGCTGCAAAGCCATCTTGTTGCAGATTATTAACACTAAAGCTTGATGCGTTTTGGGTTGAACCTGTTGGATCAATTGAAAAAGTCAAAGGCTCTACAATCACACCTAAAGCAGAAATATCAAGCCCGGTAATAACAAAATCATCACCTGTTCCAGCACCAGTAACCGTACCTGTATCCGCTGCAATTAAATTACCAAAGGTATCAAAGACCATTGGAATAGCATTACCTACTAACGTGCCTGGCGCATTATTTAATGTGCCAGGCGTAGATATACTGTGTCCATCAAGATATAAATAAGCATCCCAGGTACTTGTTGCTCCAGGAACAACCGTGGTATTAACAAAATAACTAGTTAAGGTATGGGTGTTCCCTAATGAATCAAACAGAGTGACAGAAGTCGCATCATTATAACTATCAACATCAGGCCCGGCATTAACGGCAGGGTCATAGCCAACAAATGCATTGGGTGGTATAGCCTCTCTTGAATCTACATTAACATTTAAGGCAATATTTGTTGTTGCGGAAGGTGAACCCAGGGAAGTATCTATTTGAATAGGTGTTGCTGCGCCTGTATTAAAGCCATCATCTACATTGCTACTAATGGGAGGCCAGCCCATCAAGAAAAATCCTGAATCATTGGTAATATAGCCTTCTGGATCAAATTGAAAGGCTCCATTTCTGGTATAAGCAGAGACGGCTGTAGAGTCAGTCTCTTCGCCTAAAGCAAAAAAGCCATTGCCAGACAAGGCTATATCCAGACTATTTTGTGTTGATTCAATATTTCCCTGATGAAATTGTTGTGCTACTTCAGTCACTCTAACACCTGCACCTGGTGTTGTTGAACTAATAGCAGATAATGAATTGGTATTATAAAGATCACCAAACTCAGCTCTGGACTCTTTAAAGCCTGTGGTATTGGCATTAGCAATATTATTACCAATCACCTGTAAACTTGTTGAAGCAGCATTTAAGCCACTTAATGCAGTTGCAAAACCCATGATTACTCTCCTTAAAATCTAGAATATTTTTCTTATTTCGTTGAAATTTACATCACCCAAGCCAACTAATGTTAATTGGATACCATTATTCCCTCCGCCTAATGCGACACTATCAACATCCGCATTAACAAAACTTTGCAGCAGCGTATTATTACCATCAATAATGGCTTCTGCTTTTATGTTATAAACACCGGGGTCAGTATAAGTACCATCATCCAATAAACCATCCCACTCAAAAGGCACATAGCCTTGTTGCTGGCTACCCAAACTAATGGTTTTAACGATTTGACCATTACTATCTGAAAAACTAAGCTTTAAATCACTGGTTCTATCATCAAGATAAATTTCACCCGTCATGTTTTTTGTTAAAGACATAACGCCCTCATTAGAAGGCACTGATACCGAGTGTCCCACCAGACTTGCAGCCTGTAATGATTGTCCTGAACTTAAAGAGTTTGCAAATTCAGAAAATGAGCTATTTAAATCTGCAATGCCTTCTACCGTACTAAACTGTGCCATCTGCGCCAAAAAATCACCATTATCCATAGGTTCATTGGGGTCTTGATGGGTTAATTGTGCTGTCATTAATCGTAAAAACTCTTCTTGTCCTAATTCTTGTTTATTTGCCTCAACTTTATTAGATGAGCCTGTTAAACCTAAATTCTGTAAGGCTTCAATTGTATTTATTGCCATAATAATCTCCTATTGACCCATTCTTAAAGTTTGTAACATCAAGTCTTTAGCGGTATTTAAAACTTCAATATTATTCTGATAAGATCGCGATGCTGACATCATATTTGCCATTTCTTCTACCGTATTGACATTAGGTTTATAGATATAACCTTGATCGTCCGCCATCGGATGATGAGGAGCATATTCCATAACGGCAGGTGCTTGACTCTCCACCACTCCCAAAACATTAACTTTGACTCCCGTCTGACTCTTATCCATAGCCCCTTTAAGTTCAGCGGCAAAGACTGGCTGCCTGGATTTATAGACTTCATCAATACTGCTACTAATGCTATTAGCATTAGAAATATTACTGGCAACCAGGTTAAGCCGCAGAGATTGTGCATTCATCCCACTACCAGCAACATCAAAAATTTTCATGGATGGCATAATTATTCCCCTCTCAGTGCTGTCATTAATCCTGAAAAACGACCATTAATAAATCGTAAGCTTGCCTGGTATTGCACCGCATTTTCAGAATATTTAGCTTGTTCAATATGAGACTCAACGGTATTACCATCTAATGATGCTTGATGAGGATTACGAAACATCATTTCCCCTCCTAGTAGCAGATCATTAGGTGAGAAATGTCCTTGCTGGGTGCGTTCCATAACTGGTTTCTCAGGCATAGAGTTTTTTAAAACTGCTTTAAAATCTAAATCCCGTGCTTTATATCCTGGAGTATCTGCATTAGCTAAATTTGAAGCCAAAACTTCGCTACGCTTTTCACGCAAAACCAACGCTTGAGGATGAATACCTAATGCTTTATCAAAACTAATCGTCATAATTAAGGCCTTTTATCTTTTTTACAAAATAAAAAAGCATGGCTTATGCCAGAATTAATTATGTCTTTAAAATCATTAGGATAATGATTAATTAAAAATAGAACTGAGAATAAACGCTTATATTGTAAAGTCGTTTAAGTTGATATGAGATGCTGTTTTAAGAAAAAACATGTGCTCTACACAAGCACAGAGTATGACCAGACAGGTTTTTGAATTAAAAAAGATAAATTATCAAGGTGGCAATATTTAGCCACTTAGTAAAAAACAGCAATGAAACGACGTAAAAGAACATAAAGTCTTTTAGGTCGTTTTTTTAAGCTATGTCACCGTTAAGTGTGGAA